>NZ_VMMJ01000039.1:0-38028 GCF_013277145.1 Streptococcus sp. 3705
TTCGATCCCGTTAACTCCCATTTTAGCGGGTGTAGTTTAGTGGTAAAACTACAGCCTTCCAAGCTGTTGTCGCGAGTTCGATTCTCGTCACCCGCTTTGAACTTTGTTCTTTGTACCAAGTTTTTGACTTGGGCGCGTAGCTCAGGTGGTTAGAGCGCACGCCTGATAAGCGTGAGGTCGGTGGTTCGAGTCCACTCGTGCCCATAGTGTTTAGTCCATTACTAGAGAATTGTAATATTATCTGTTCGCTAAGAGGACACGGGTTTATTCCCGTATAAACTATTTTGGAGGATTACCCAAGTCCGGCTGAAGGGAACGGTCTTGAAAACCGTCAGGCGTGTAAAAGCGTGCGTGGGTTCGAATCCCACATCCTCCTTTTGTATTAGCGCGGGATGGAGCAGCTCGGTAGCTCGTCGGGCTCATAACCCGAAGGTCGTAGGTTCAAATCCTGCTCCCGCAATAAGGCTCGGTAGCTCAGTTGGTAGAGCAATGGATTGAAGCTCCATGTGTCGGCGGTTCGATTCCGTCTCGCGCCATTTATATATTTTGGAAGGGTAGCGAAGAGGCTAAACGCGGCGGACTGTAAATCCGCTCCTTCGGGTTCGGGGGTTCGAATCCCTCCCCTTCCATTTTACGGGCATAGTTTAAAGGTAGAACTAAGGTCTCCAAAACCTTCAGTGTGGGTTCAATTCCTACTGCCCGTGTTAATAGAATTATGGCGGGTGTGGTGAAGTGGTTAACACACCAGATTGTGGCTCTGGCATGCGTGGGTTCGATCCCCATCACTCGCCTATTTTATATTATTGGGGTATAGCCAAGCGGTAAGGCAAGGGACTTTGACTCCCTCATGCGTTGGTTCGAATCCAGCTACCCCAGTTACTATTTGCCGGCGTGGCGGAATTGGCAGACGCGCTGGACTCAAAATCCAGTGTCCGCAAGGACGTGCCGGTTCGACCCCGGCCGCCGGTATAGTATAGCATTAAGGAACGTTGTAAATCTTCGTTCCTTTTTATATTATTTTTGGTATAATAGTTATTCAAAATTTATTTAGATTATGAAAGTGTAGGGAAGTATGTCTCGTTCTATCGATTTATTAAAACATCGATATTTGAAAAATATTAAAGAAAATCCTGAATTGTTTGTCGGGATTGAGCTGGAATATCCTGTTGTAAACTTGGAAGGAGCTGCTACAGATGTTGAAGTTACCAAGCACTTATTCCGATATTTAGTTTCTTCTTTTGATTTTACTATCGAAAAGGTAGATGATTTTGGGAATCCTATCCAGTTAGTAGATCCAGTAAGTCAGGATGCTATTTTATTTGAAGTTTCCTATACTACGATTGAGTTTGCATTTGGCAAGGCTGAAACGATTCAAGAGATCGAAAATCGTTTCAACAATTATATGGATGTAATTCAGAAAAAGTTAGCTGAATCAAACCATGCTATTGTTGGCTGTGGTATTCATCCTGACTGGGATAAAAATGAGAATTGTCCAGTGGCTTATCCACGCTATCAGATGTTGATGGATTATTTGAATTTGAGTAGAAATATTACTAAATCAGACTTACATCATTTCCCTGAATATGGTGCTTTTATCTGCGGGAGTCAGGTCCAGCTGGATGTTTCAAAGTCTAACTACCTACGGGTGATTAATGCTTTTACCCAAATTGAAGCAGCTAAGGCTTATTTATTTGCAAACTCTGAGTTTTCGGGTGCTGATTGGGATACGAAAATTGCAAGGGATATTTTCTGGGAAGAATCGATGCATGGCATCTATCCAGAGAATGTCGGTGTCAATGCTAGACTCTTTGATGATGAGGAGGATTTTTTTGCCTATCTAAATCATTCTGCGATTTTTACTGCGGAACGTGATGAACAAACCTATTATTTTTATCCGATTCAGGCAAGGGACTATTTGGCTACGCCTGAAATCCAAGCATATGCACTTAATGGGGATGAGGTGCTTATTTATCCTCAAGAGAAGGATTTTGAAACCCATCGTAGTTATCAATACCAGGACTTAACGACTCGCGGAACAGTTGAGTTTCGTAGTGTGTGTACTCAGCCTCTAGATAAAACCTTCGCTTCTGCCGCCTTTCACTTGGGATTATTAGTTAATTTAGATAAGTTAGAAGCTTACTTAGAAACAGCACCTTTCTTTAAAGAATTTGGACGAAATTATAAGTTTTTAAGACGACAATTTTCTAAGAAGAAGCTTACAGATGAGGAAGAAACTGCGATTATTGAAATTTCCAAAGACTTACTTCTGTTAGCTGAGGAAGGTCTGAAGATGAGAAATAAGCAAGAAATGACCTACTTACAGCCTTTGAAAGAAGAATTGAGCCTATAATTTCTCTTATAAGGGGAGAATTTTCTGAAAAATCATGATATAATGGAAAAGACTATAGATAAAGGATAGAGAGTAATGACATTAGTTTATCAATCAACGCGTGATGCCAACAATACAGTAACTGCCAGCCAAGCTATTTTGCAAGGTTTGGCGACGGACGGCGGTTTATTTACACCGCTTACTTATCCAAAAGTAGATTTGGACTTTGACAAATTGAAAGATGCTTCTTATCAGGAAGTTGCTAAGCTTGTTTTGTCAGCATTTTTAGATGACTTTACAGCTGAAGAGTTGGACTACTGTATCAATAATGCCTACGATAGCAAGTTTGATACTCCAGCTATCGCACCATTAGTGAAATTAGATGGACAATACAATTTGGAACTCTTCCATGGTTCAACAATTGCTTTTAAGGATATGGCCTTGTCTATTTTGCCATACTTTATGACAACAGCTGCTAAGAAGCATGGTTTGGAGAACAAGATTGTCATCTTAACAGCGACATCTGGTGATACTGGGAAAGCTGCTATGGCAGGGTTTGCGGATGTTCCTGGTACTGAGATTATCGTCTTTTATCCAAAGGATGGTGTCAGCAAGGTACAAGAGTTGCAAATGACCACTCAGACTGGCGACAATACTCATGTTATCGCTATTGATGGTAACTTTGATGATGCGCAAACTAACGTCAAGCATATGTTTAACGATGTGGCTCTTCGTGAAAGATTAGCGGCCAACAAGTTGCAATTTTCATCGGCTAACTCTATGAATATTGGCCGTTTGGTGCCACAAATTGTCTACTATGTTTATGCTTACGCTCAGTTGGTCAAGACTGGTGAGATTGTGTCTGGTGATAAGGTCAACTTTACCGTACCAACAGGAAACTTTGGAAATATCTTGGCTGCCTTTTATGCTAAGCAAATTGGTCTGCCAGTTGGTAAATTAATCTGTGCTTCAAATGACAACAATGTTTTGACAGATTTCTTCAAGACACGTGTTTACGACAAGAAGCGTGAGTTTAAGGTAACAACTAGTCCATCTATGGATATTTTGGTATCTTCAAACTTGGAACGTTTGATTTTCCATCTTTTGGGTAATGATGCGGTTAAGACAGCAGAACTCATGAATGCTTTGAATAGCCAAGGTCAATATGAGTTGACTAATTTTGATGAAGAGATTCTTGAACTCTTTGCAGCAGAATATGCGACTGAGGAAGAAACAGCGGTAGAAATCAAGCGTGTTTATGAGTCAGATTCTTATATCGAGGATCCACATACGGCGGTTGCCTCAGCAGTTTATAAGAAATACCAAGCTGCTACTGGCGATGCGACTAAGACAGTGATTGCTTCAACAGCTAGTCCATACAAGTTCCCAGTAGTTGCAGTAGAAGCGGTAACAGGAAAAGCAGGCTTAACTGACTTTGAAGCCTTGGCTCAATTACATGACATTTCAGGAGTGGCAGTGCCACCAGCGGTTGATGGCCTTGAAACAGCTCCAGTTCGTCACAAGACAACAGTGGCAGCTGCTGATATGCAAGCAGCGGTTGAGGCTTATCTAGGACTTTAAGACAGAGGGAGTAAACTCGGTTGGGAAACCAACTGAGTTTCTTTTCATCAGGAGGAAGGATTGTTTAAGAAAAATAAAGACATTCTTAATATTGCCTTGCCAGCTATGGGCGAAAACTTTTTGCAGATGCTCATGGGGATGGTGGACAGTTATCTGGTAGCCCACTTGGGCTTGATAGCTATTTCGGGTGTATCAGTAGCTGGTAATATTATTACGATTTATCAGGCGATTTTCATCGCTCTGGGAGCTGCTATTTCCAGTGTTATTTCAAAAAGTTTGGGGCAGAAGGATCAGTCTAAGCTAGCCTATCATGTGACTGAGGCCTTGAAGATTACCTTACTATTAAGTTTCCTTTTAGGAGCTTTGTCCATCTTCGCTGGGAAAGAGATGATAGGACTTTTGGGGACGGAGAGAGATGTAGCTGAGAGTGGTGGACTCTACTTATCTTTGGTAGGAGGGTCGATTGTTCTCTTGGGGTTGATGACTAGTCTGGGAGCCTTGATTCGTGCAACGCATAACCCACGTTTACCTCTTTATGTTAGTCTCTTGTCAAATGCCTTGAATATTCTTTTTTCAAGTCTAGCTATTTTTGTTCTTGATATGGGAATAGCTGGTGTTGCTTGGGGGACAATTCTGTCTCGTTTGGTAGGTCTTGTGATTTTATGGTCACAATTAAAACTGCCTTATGCGAAGCCAACTTTTGGTTTAGATAAGGAACTGTTGACCTTGGCTTTACCAGCAGCTGGAGAACGTCTCATGATGCGGGCTGGTGATGTCGTTATCATTGCCTTGGTCGTTTCTTTTGGAACAGAGGCAGTGGCTGGGAATGCAGTCGGAGAAGTCTTGACCCAGTTTAACTATATGCCTGCCTTTGGTGTGGCTACAGCAACAGTCATACAAGTGGCTCGAGCGGTTGGAGAAGATGATTGGAAAAGAGTCGCTAGTTTGAGCAAGCAAACCTTTTGGCTCTCTCTGGTCCTCATGTTACCCTTGACCTTCAGTATCTATGCTTTGGGTATACCACTCACTCATCTCTATACAACTGATCCTCTAGCGGTTGAGGCTAGTGTCCTAGTGACACTGTTTTCACTACTTGGTACTCCTATGACGATAGGAACAGTCATCTATACAGCAGTCTGGCAGGGTTTGGGCAATGCTCGGCTTCCCTTTTATGCGACAAGTATAGGAATGTGGTGTATCCGCATTGGAACAGGATATCTGATGGGGATTGTGCTTGGTTGGGGCTTGCCCGGTATTTGGGCCGGAACCCTTTTGGATAATGGTTTTCGCTGGTTATTTCTACGCTATCGTTACCAGCGCTATATGAGATTGAAAGGATAGGAAATGCAAAAAACAGCTTTTATTTGGGATTTAGACGGGACTTTATTGGACTCTTACGAAGCAATTTTGTCAGGGATTGAGGAAACTTTTGCTCAGTTTTCTATTCCTTATGATAAGGAGCAGGTGAGAGAGTTTATCCTCAAGTATTCGGTGCAGGATTTGCTTGTGCAGGTGGCGGAAGAGAGAAAACTGGATGTGGAAGTGCTAAATCAGGTGCGTGCTCAGAGTCTGGCTGAGAAGAATGCTCAGGTAGTCTTAATGCCAGGTGCGCGTGATGTGCTAGCTTGGGCAGAGGAATCAGGAATTCAGCAGTTTGTTTACACTCATAAGGGAGACAATGCTCTTACCATTCTCAGAGACTTGGGTTTGGAATCTTATTTTACAGAGATTCTAACCAGTCAGAGTGGCTTTGCACGCAAGCCTAATCCGGAAGCGGCTACCTATCTGTTAGACAAGTATCAGTTGGATCCTGAGAAAACCTATTATATAGGGGATCGGACTCTGGATGTGGAATTTGCCCAGAATAGTGGGATTCAAAGTCTTAACTTTTTAGAGTCGTCTTATGAAGGCAATCACAGGATTCAAGCGTTAGCAGATATTTCCCGTTTTTTTAAGGTTGAGCGATAAAAAGATTGTGTCAGTTTTGTGACAGAGACCTAACAAACTATTTCAAGTAACTGAGTTTGTTACAAGGAATAGACAGTTCTGTTAAATAGGCCCGAGAGGGCTTTTTTTCTGCTCTTTTTGTGTTATGATAGACAGGTACTCATTTGAAAGGAATTTGAAAGAATGAAGAAAAGAATATTATTAGCTTCAACAGTAGCTTTGTCATTTGCCCCAGTATTGGTAACTCAAGCAGAAGAAGTTCTTTGGACTGCACGTAGTGTTGAGCAAATCCAAAACGATTTGACTAAAACGGACAACAAAACAAGTTATACAGTTCAGTATGGTGATACTTTAAGCACCATTGCAGAAGCCTTGGGTGTAGATGTCACAGTTCTTGCGAATTTGAATAAAATCACGAATATGGACTTGATTTTCCCAGAAACTGTTTTGACAACGACTGTCAATGAAGCAGAAGAAGTAACGGAAGTTGAAATCCAAACTCCTCAAGCAGATTCTAGTGAGGAAGTGACAACTGCGACAGCAGATTTGACAACTAATCAAGTAACCGTTGATGATCAAACTGTTCAAGTTGCAGATCTTTCTCAACCGATTGCAGAAACTCCAAAAGCGGTAGAAACTACAAGTACAAAAGAAGTAGCAACAAGTTCAGAAGTTACAGAGACAGTGACTGCTTCAGAAGAAGTCGTGCTATCTACAGGAACTTCTGTTTCAGAGGAGCAAACAGCCGAAACAAGCAGTGCAATTGCAGAAGAAGCTCCTCGAGCAGCGACTCTAGCTGAGAAGCAGGAAATACAAACAGGCCCTCAAGCTGAATCAACGGTAGAAACAACTACAACTCCAGTAGAAGAAAAAGAAGTCTCGTCAAGTGAAGCTGCACCAACAGTTTCTACTTATCAACCAGAAGAGACGAAAATAATTTCAACAACTTACACAGCTCCAGCAGCGCCCGATTATGCTGGACTTGCAGTAGCGAAATCTGAAAATGCAGGCCTTCAACCACAAACAGCTGCCTTTAAAGAAGAAATTGCCAACTTGTTTGGCATCACATCCTTTAGTGGTTACCGTCCAGGAGACAGTGGAGATCATGGAAAAGGTTTGGCTATCGATTTTATGGTGCCAGAAAGCTCAGAACTAGGGGATAAGATTGCGGAATACGCTATTCAAAATATGGCTAGCCGTGGTATTAGTTATATCATCTGGAAACAACGTTTCTATGCTCCATTCGATAGCAAATATGGACCAGCTAATACTTGGAACCCAATGCCAGACCGTGGTAGCGTGACAGAAAACCACTATGACCACGTTCACGTTTCAATGAATGGATAAACCAGACTTTGTAATATCATTTTGACGAATGAGATATAGCTTTCGTGATAGGAAGCGAGTCTCGTTCGTTTTTTCTTTGTCATACTCTTCGAAAATCTCTTCAAACCACGTCAGTTTTAACTACAACCTCAAAGCTGTGCTTTGAGCAACCTACGGCTAGCTTCCTAGTTTGCTCTTTGATTTTCATTGAGTATCAATATGAATGGAAAATGGAAAGTTACCATCTTGTAATGAGTTAAGCAACATTCTTGCAATCTATTTTACTTTATATTATAATTGATTAGTCAAGTATTGATGAATCAATAGAAAGGAGAAAGAAATGATAGAGATTCAAGATTTACTGTATCAACTCCGCTTGTCTGAGCAAGCGAGTACGCAATTGTTTGAAAAAAGACTTGGGATTAGTTTGACACGGTATCAGATTTTACTGTTTTTGCTGGAGAATTCTCCCTGTAATCAAATGGGAGTTCAGGAGCGTTTGAAGATTGATCAGGCTGCTTTGACCCGACATTTCAAAATTCTGGAAAAGGAAGGTTTAGTGGAGCGTCATCGTAATCCTGAAAATCAGCGAGAAGTGTTGGTAGAGGCTACGAAGTATGCCAAGGAGCAGTTAGTGGTGAATCCCCCTCTGAAACATATCAAGGTTAAGGAAGAGATGGAAAGTATCTTAACAGAGTCTGAAAGAACAGAACTCAGCCGTTTATTAAATAAATTGGTTTTGGGCATTGAAAATATAGAAATTTAAGGAGAAATAGATGTCAATTATTACAATCATTTTAGCAACAATCGTTGCTTTGGAGCATTTTTACATTTTTTATTTGGAAAGTATTGCAACGCAATCAGATGCGACTAGTCGTGTCTTTAACATGGACAAGGAAGAACTGGCTCGTCCGTCAGTAACTTCATTGTTTAAAAATCAAGGGATTTATAATGCTTTGCTAGGAGTCTTTCTCTTGTATGGAATTTATTTCTCACAGAATTTAGAAATTGTGACTATTTTTGTTTTATTTGTGATTGGAGCGGCGGCTTATGGCTCTCTCACAGCAGATAAAAAAATTATTTTAAAGCAAGGCGGACCAGCTATTTTGGCCTTGATCAGTATTTTACTCTTTAAATAAGTTCAAAGGTCAATCTTAGTCTCTCTAGTCCTTTTCACTCCAGAATAAGGGAAATATGTTATACTTGATTTAAGAAAAAGTCTCATTGAATTGGTTTTGAGGAGTTAGAAATGAAAGTATTAGTGACAGGTTTTGAGCCCTTTGGAGGGGAAAAGGTCAATCCAGCTTTGGAGGCTATTAAAGGTTTACCAGCTGAAATCCATGGTGCTGAGGTTCGTTGGCTAGAAGTACCGACAGTCTTTCACAAATCGGCCCAAGTATTGGAAGAAGAGATGAACCGCTATCAACCGGACTTTGTCCTTTGTATCGGGCAAGCGGGTGGAAGATCTAGCTTGACACCTGAGCGAGTAGCTATTAATCAAGATGATGCACGGATTCCTGATAATGAGGGTAATCAACCGATTGACCTTCCCATTCGCCCAGACGGTGCTCCGGCCTACTTTAGTAGTCTGCCGATTAAAGCGATGGTTCAAGCTATAAAAAAAGAGGGCTTGCCGGCCTCTGTTTCCAATACTGCAGGGACTTTTGTCTGCAATCATTTGATGTATCAGGCACTCTATTTGGTAGAAAATAAATTTCCACATGTTAAGGCAGGTTTTATGCATATTCCTTATATGATGGAACAGGTGGTGAATCGACCGACCACTCCAGCTATGAGTTTAGTGGATATTAGGCGAGGGATAGAAGCAGCAATCGGCGCCATTATCGAACATGGAGATCAGGATCTCAAGTTGGTAGGCGGAGAAATTCATTGATAGAAAAAAGCTTGAGGGAAAACCTTCAAGCTTTTGGACGTTTTCGAGCCAATACTGCTCGGTAAAAAATTATTTTATTGATTTGAATGTAGGGTAGGAGTGAGAAACTAGCAATTCCAAAGGTAATCCAATTGAGGAAATACCAAGGAAGGAGTTGTAAGTCTAGGACAAAGCGCTGAAATTTGTAACCTTTCATTAAGAAACGGCTGGTTTTAAGTATTTGCCCTGGTTTAGCTTGTCCTAAGTCTAGGGTGTCACAGAGGAGAAATTCTACCTGTGAATAAGCATAGTATTGTGGAATATAGAGAC
Organism: Streptococcus sp. 3705; assembly: GCF_013277145.1. GTDB lineage: Bacteria > Bacillota > Bacilli > Lactobacillales > Streptococcaceae > Streptococcus. Next base: position 9,387 of record NZ_VMMJ01000039.1, read on the forward strand.
TATTTCCGACAATCATCAAGAGGATACTTGCTAGAAAATAGAGACCAAAGGTCATGAGGAAACGCTCCGTTTCAACTGACGAGAGATCTAGATTGGGAAATTCAGGATGGATTGCAACGAATTTCTTTGCTAGAAAGCTACTGTAAAAAGGGAGGTAAATCCCAAGCAAACTAGGAATGCTCCATAAGAAGAGATAGAAACGTTTGAGAAGTAGAGTCAAAAAGGTCTGTGAAAAGTGTACTTCGTTAAAGAGAGTAAGACTATTTTTGACGGATAGTTCTGTATCTGGATTCTTGATGAGTTTTAGGGTTGTATAGACTGAACTGGTTAGAAGAATAGCTCCGATAAAGGAGACTAATAGCGGAAAAAGGTAGGCTTGGAATACATGGCCAAACACGCTTAAAAAGGGTTGTTCTAAAACACTCTCGTTAATGCGCTCTAAGGGATTGAGGAAGCCAGACAAGATGACCAGCATGCTAGGTAAGAGATAGACGAGAAAGAGGCGGGGATTTTCAGCCTGAAATTGTCTGGCCTGCAGACGAATGGTTTTTAAATCAATTTTTGGGTATTTCATTCTCTCATTATACCATAGTTCGTGACAGTTCCGGCTTTTTTTGATAAAATCATACAGTATGCCCTTGGGCACAAAGTATGAACTGGGACTGTCTTTCCCAGCTTCGGAGGTAAAAAATGTCAGATTCACCAATCAAATATCGTTTGATTAAGAAAGAAAAACACACAGGAGCTCGTCTGGGAGAAATCATCACTCCCCACGGTACCTTCCCGACGCCTATGTTTATGCCAGTTGGAACTCAAGCCACTGTCAAAACTCAGTCACCTGAAGAATTGAAGGAGATGGGTTCGGGAATTATCCTATCAAACACCTATCATCTCTGGCTTCGCCCTGGAGATGAACTCATCGCACGCGCAGGCGGTCTTCATAAGTTTATGAACTGGGACCAGCCTATTTTGACAGATAGTGGTGGTTTCCAGGTCTATTCTCTAGCAGATAGTCGCAATATCACAGAAGAAGGGGTAACCTTTAAAAACCATCTCAATGGTTCTAAGATGTTCCTATCACCAGAAAAAGCCATCTCTATTCAGAACAATCTGGGTTCAGACATCATGATGTCTTTTGATGAATGTCCTCAGTTTTATCAACCATACGACTACGTTAAGAAATCAATCGAGCGTACCAGCCGTTGGGCTGAGCGTGGTTTGAAAGCTCATCGTCGTCCACATGACCAAGGCTTGTTTGGAATTGTGCAGGGGGCTGGATTTGAAGACCTGCGTCGCCAATCAGCTCATGACCTTGTCAGCATGGATTTTCCAGGCTACTCTATCGGTGGCTTGGCAGTGGGAGAAACCCACGAAGAGATGAATGCTGTCTTGGACTTTACAACTCAACTGCTGCCTGAAAACAAACCTCGCTATTTGATGGGTGTCGGAGCGCCAGATAGCTTGATTGATGGGGTGATTCGTGGTGTAGATATGTTTGACTGTGTTTTACCGACTCGTATCGCTCGTAATGGGACTTGTATGACCAGTCAGGGACGTTTGGTTGTCAAAAATGCCCAGTTTGCTGAGGACTTTACACCACTGGATCCTGAATGTGATTGCTACACATGTAAGAACTATACACGCGCTTATCTTCGTCACCTGCTCAAGGCTGATGAAACCTTTGGTATCCGCTTGACTAGCTACCACAATCTTTACTTCTTGCTTAACCTGATGAAGCAAGTTCGACAAGCCATTATGGATGACAATCTCTTGGAATTCCGTGAGTATTTTGTGGAAAAATATGGCTACAATAAGTCAGGCCGTAATTTCTAAAATGGAATTGATATAAGCTAAAAATCCTAAGTTTTCTCTTGGGATTTTTCTTCTTTTTTTGATAGAATAAAGTGTATAATGAAAGGGAGAATAAACTCGTATGCGCATTAAATGGTTTTCCTTGATTAGGATTACTGGTTTACTACTGGTACTCTTATATCACTTCTTTCAGACCATCTTTCCTGGAGGATTTTTCGGGGTGGATGTCTTTTTCACATTTTCAGGCTTTCTGATTACGGCTCTACTTATCGAAGAATTTTCTAAAAATCACGAGATTGACTTGATAGGATTTTTTAGGAGACGTTTTTATCGGATTGTGCCACCTGTGGTTTTGATGGTCTTGGTAACCATGCCCTTTACTTTTCTAGTTCGGCAAGATTATGTGGCTGGAATTGGGGGTCAGATTGCGGGTGTTTTAGGCTTTATGACCAACTTCTATGAACTCCTAACAGGTGGGAGTTATGAATCTCAGTTTATTCCCCATTTGTTTGTTCATAATTGGAGTTTGGCAGTTGAGGTTCACTACTATATTCTATGGGGATTGGCAGTTTGGTTCTTATCCAAACAGGCTAAATCCAATGGTCAGTTGAAGGGGATGGTTTTTCTCTTATCAGCTGCTGCCTTTTTAATTAGCTTCTTCTCCATGTTTATTGGTAGTTTTCTAGTGACCTCTTATTCCTCTGTTTATTTCTCCAGTTTAACTCATGTCTATCCATTCTTTTTGGGAAGTGTGTTAGCAACTATCGTAGGCGTTCGTCAGACGACTTCCCTAGTTAAGCAGTTGGATAAAATCTGGGATTTACGAAAGACCCTGTTGATTTTTGCAGGAGGTTTTGGCTTCTTACTCATTTTGACCTTCTTTGTCAAATTTACCTATCTCTTTGCTTATCTTATGGGCTTCTTGCTTGCCAGTCTTGCAGCCCTTGCTATGATTCTGGTGGCGCGTGTCTTACATGAAAAGACTCCTAACATGCAGGAGCCAAAGATTATCAGCTTTTTAGCAGATACTAGCTATGCAGTTTATCTCTTCCATTGGCCTTTTTATATCATTTTCTCACAGTTGACCTCAAATCTTTTTGCTGTGTTACTGACTTTGATTTGTTCTTATGGATTTGCCAGTCTTTCATTTTATGTATTGGAACCTTGGATTGCAGGCAAGAACACACCTGTTTTACAAACTCTTCGTCCCCTGCCTTATATTCACGCAATTCTTGCAACAAGTACAGGAATCTTAGCCTTCATTGTCTTCTTAGTGACTTTGTTGGCACCACAAGTGGGAGCTTTTGAGACAGATTTGACTGTCAATGGTTTGAAGCAAGCTGCAACAAATATTAGCCAAACCAAGGTGATGACAGAACGGGCAGATGCAAATAGTTTGGGGATTGCTGATGGCACTATGTTAATTGGTGACTCGGTGGCTTTAAGGGCAAATACAGCCCTACAGACAGCCCTTCCTGGAGCACAGATTAACGCGCAGGTCAGCAGAACAACCAAGACCGCCAATGAAATCATGCTCAACAATAGCCAGAATAAATTTCTACCAAAGGTGGTGGTCATTGCGACTGGGGTAAATAATCCTGAAAATTACAAGGAAGATTGGGATAGTATCGTGAAAAATCTTCCTAAGGGACACCATATGATTTTGGTGACACCTTATGAAGGAGATAAAACAAAAGAGACCTATGCAATCGTTGAGAAGGCTGCTACCTACATGAGAGAATTGGCAGAGAAGACTCCTTATATCACCATTGCTGATTGGAATCAAGTTGCTAAGGAACATCCAGAAATCTGGGCAGGAACAGACCAAGTCCATTTCGGAAGTGACACTAGTAAAATTGAAGCCGGAGCTAAATTGTATGCAGAGACCATTGCCACAGCCTTGCAAACAGCTCAAGACAAGCCGGTCAAATCAAAATAACTTGTATTAAAAAGAGAAGAGTTGGAGAAATCCAGCTCTTTTAAAATATCTCTAGAAAATAGGTCTATACCATTTACAAATGAATCAGAAAAGTTTATAATGTAATTGACATAATAAATATCAAAAGTAATCTTTTAAGGAGGTCATTATTATGCCTAATTACGTTAAAGCGGATCAGTTTTTCTATCCATTTGGCATTCGTCGTGGTGGGTACTTAGAACTTATTGATGGTAAATTTGGGAAACATGTGGATCAAATTCCTGAAGGAGCAGAGGTTCTTGACTATACTGGTTATAGCATTGCACCAGGTCTTGTGGATACTCATATTCATGGATATGCAGGTGTAGATGTGATGGACAACAACATTGAAGGTACATTGCACACTATGAGTGAAGGACTTCTTAGTACCGGTGTTACCAGTTTCTTGCCCACAACTTTAACAGCCACTTATGAGCAATTGCTTGCAGTCACTGAAAATCTTGGAAACCATTATAAAGAAGCAACAGGTGCTAAGATTCGTGGGATTTATTATGAAGGTCCATATTTCACAGAAACTTTTAAGGGGGCACAAAATCCAACTTATATGAGAGACCCGGGTGTTGAGGAGTTTCATTCTTGGCAGGATGCTGCAAAAGGGATGCTAAATAAAATCGCTATTGCACCAGAACGTGATGGGGTGGAAGATTTTGTACGTACTATTACAGGTGAGGGTGTGACAGTTGCACTTGGACACTCAGATGCGACATTTGAACAAGCTAAGAAGGCAGTTGATGCTGGAGCTAGTGTATGGGTACATGCCTATAATGGGATGCGTGGTTTAACACACCGCGAACTCGGTATGGTAGGAGCTATGTATGAGCTCCCACATACTTACGCAGAATTGATTTGTGATGGTTATCACGTAGATCCAAAAGCTTGTGAGATTTTACTTAAGCAAAAGGGGACAGAAAACATCGCTCTTATTACGGACTGTATGACAGCTGGTGGGCTTGAAGACGGTGACTATATGTTGGGAGAATTCCCTGTTGTAGTAGCAAATGGAACTGCACGTCTCAAATCTACTGGTAATTTGGCAGGTTCTATCCTCAAACTTAAAGATGGTATGAGAAATGTAGTCGAGTGGGGTATTGCAAATCCACACGAAGCGGTCATGATGGCTAGCCTTAACCCAGCAAAATCTGTTAATATTGACGATGTTTGTGGACAAATCCGTGAAGGCTATGACGCTGACTTTATTGTATTAGATAAAGATTTGGAATTGGTAGCAACCTATCTAGATGGTGTGAAACGATATCAAGCATAAGAGAGAAGGCAGAAGTTAGAGACTAGCTTCTGCTTTTTTATGTATGGTACTTTACTGGTAAATAAAAAAGTTAAAAAAATCACAAAATAACTTGAACAAGTAAATGAAAAGGCTTACAATTATATTATAAATAATACAAATAAAAAAACGGAGGAGTGCTTTATGAAAGCCTATACTTATGTTAAACCTGGACTTGCTTCTTTTGTTGATGTTGACAAACCAGTGATTCGCAAGCCAACAGACGCTATTGTGCGTATCGTAAAAACCACTATTTGTGGAACAGACCTCCATATTATCAAAGGGGATGTCCCTGCTTGCCAAAGTGGTACCATTCTTGGTCACGAAGGGATTGGGATTGTTGAAGAAGTTGGAGAAGGAGTTTCTAATTTCAAAAAAGGCGACAAAGTCTTGATTTCTTGTGTCTGTGCCTGTGGTAAATGCTACTACTGTAAAAAAGGAATTTATGCCCACTGTGAAGACGAAGGGGGCTGGATTTTCGGTCACTTAATTGATGGTATGCAGGCTGAATATCTACGTGTCCCTCATGCAGATAATACTCTTTACCATACTCCAGAAGATTTGTCAGATGAAGCCTTGGTTATGCTATCAGACATTCTACCTACTGGATATGAAATTGGTGTCTTAAAAGGGAAAGTAGAACCTGGTTGCAGCGTAGCGATTATTGGTTCAGGACCTGTTGGATTGGCTGCTCTCTTGACAGCTCAATTCTACTCACCAGCTAAATTGATTATGGTAGACCTAGATGATAACCGCTTGGAAACTGCTGTATCATTTGGTGCGACTCACAAGGTTAATTCTTCAGACCCTGAAAAAGCCATTAAGGAAATTTATGATTTGACAGATGGTCGTGGTGTGGATGTCGCTATCGAAGCTGTTGGTATTCCTGCAACATTTGATTTCTGTCAAAAGATTATCGGTGTAGACGGAACAGTTGCCAACTGTGGTGTACATGGTAAACCAGTCGAATTCGATTTGGATAAACTTTGGATTCGCAACATCAATGTAACAACTGGTTTGGTATCTACAAATACAACTCCACAATTGTTGAAAGCTCTTGAAAGTCATAAGATTGAACCAGAAAAATTGGTAACTCACTATTTCAAACTAAGTGAAATTGAAAAAGCCTATGAAGTCTTCAGTAAGGCAGCAGACCACCATGCAATTAAGGTCATCATCGAAAACGATATTTCTGAAGCCTAGGTAGTAAAAAGATTTTGGAACATAAGCAAATAGAAATTCAGTCATCCATCAGATGGCTGGATTTTTTATCAAAAAAATTAAGAAATGAGCATATTTCTTTCCTTGTTTGGCGGAATTGGTTATAATATACGGTACAAAGGAATGAATGAATATGTATCGTGTTATAGAAATGTACGGAGATTTTGAACCTTGGTGGTTCTTAGAAGGTTGGGAAGAAGATATTGTAGCAAGTAGAAAATTTGACCAGTATTATGATGCTCTCAAATACTACAAAACTTGCTGGTTTAGATTGGAACAAGAATCCCCTCTTTATAAAAGTAGAAGTGACTTGATGACTATTTTTTGGGATCCAGAAGACCAACGTTGGTGTGATGAATGTGACGAGTATTTACAACAATACCATTCTTTGGCTCTTTTGCAGGATGAGCAGGTTATTCCAGATGAAAAATTACGTCCAGGCTATGAAAAACAAACAGGTAAGGAAAGGCACCGTTCTTGCCGTATGAAATTAAAATAGAGAAAAAGTAACTTTTTGGGAGTTGCTTTTTTTATTTTTCCAAATCTTTGCGAATAGTATAGGTGAGGAGGTAAGTATGGTTCAAGAAATTGCACAAGAAATCATTCGTTCAGCCCGGAAAAAAGGAGCGCAAGACATTTATTTTGTCCCCAAGTTAGACGCCTATGAGCTTCATATGAGGGTAGGAGACGAGCGCTGTAAAATCGGTTGTTATGATTTTGAAAAATTTGCGGCCGTCATCAGTCACTTTAAGTTTGTGGCGGGTATGAATGTTGGAGAAAAGAGACGTAGTCAACTTGGTTCCTGTGATTATGCCTATGACCAGAAGATGGCGTCTCTACGTCTATCTACTGTAGGCGATTATAGAGGGCATGAGAGTTTAGTTATTCGTTTGTTGCATGATGAGGAGCAGGATTTGCATTTTTGGTTTCAGGATATTGATGAATTGGGCAAGCAGTACAGGCAACGGGGACTTTATCTTTTTGCTGGCCCAGTCGGCAGTGGCAAGACAACCTTGATGCATGAATTGGCTAAATCTCTCTTTAAAGGACAGCAAGTTATGTCCATTGAAGATCCTGTCGAAATCAAGCAGGACAACATGCTCCAGTTACAGCTAAATGAAGCAATCGGACTGACCTATGAAAATCTGATTAAGCTTTCCCTACGGCATCGTCCTGATCTCTTGATTATCGGAGAAATTCGTGACAGCGAAACGGCGCGTGCAGTGGTCAGAGCTAGTTTGACAGGGGCGACAGTCTTTTCAACCATTCACGCCAAGAGTATTCGAGGTGTTTATGAGCGCCTGCTGGAGTTGGGTGTGAGTGAGGAGGAATTAGCAGTCGTTCTGCAGGGAGTCTGCTATCAGAGATTAATCGGGGGAGGAGGAATCGTTGACTTTGCGAACAAAGGCTATCAAGAACACCAGCCAACTAGCTGGAATGAGCAGATTGACCAGCTTCTTGAAGATGGACATATCACAAGTCTTCAGGCTGAAACGGAAAAAATTAGCTACAGCTAAGCAAAAAAATATCATCACCTTGTTTAACAATCTCTTTTCCAGTGGTTTTCATCTGGTGGAGACCATTTCCTTTTTAGATAGGAGTGCTTTGTTGGACAAGCAGTGTGTGACTCAGATGCGCACGGGCTTGTCTCAGGGGAAATCATTCTCAGAAATGATGGAAAGTTTGGGATTTTCAAGTGCTATTGTCACTCAGTTATCCCTAGCGGAAGTCCATGGCAATCTTCACCTGAGTTTGGGAAAGATAGAAGAATATCTGGACAATCTGACCAAGGTCAAGAAAAAATTAATTGAAGTAGCGACCTATCCTTTGATTTTGCTGGGATTTCTTCTCTTAATTATGCTGGGGCTACGGAACTACCTACTACCACAACTGGATAGTAGCAATATTGCCACCCAAATTATCGGCAATCTGCCACAAATTTTTCTAGGAATGGTAGGGTTTGTTTCCATACTTGCCCTTTTAGCACTAACTTTTTATAAAAGAAGTTCTAAGATGCGAGTTTTTTCTATCCTAGCACGCATTCCTTTCTTTGGAATATTTGTGCAGACCTATTTGACAGCCTATTATGCGCGTGAATGGGGGAATATGATTTCGCAGGGAATGGAGCTGATGCAGATTTTTCAGATCATGCAGGAACAAGGTTCCCAACTCTTTAAAGAAATCGGTCGAGATTTGGCTCAAGCCCTACAAAATGGTCAGGAATTTTCTCAGACTATAGGAACCTATACTTTCTTTAAAAAGGAGTTGAATCTCATCATCGAGTATGGGGAAGTCAAGTCTAAGCTGGGGAGTGAGTTGGAAATCTATGCTGAAAAAACTTGGGAAGCCTTTTTTACCCGAGTCAATCGCACCATGAATCTGGTGCAGCCACTGGTCTTTATCTTTGTGGCTCTGATTATCGTTTTACTTTATGCGGCAATGCTCATGCCCATGTATCAAAATATGGAGGTAAATTTTTAAAATGAAAAAAATGATGACATTCTTGAAAAAAGCTAAGGTTAAAGCTTTCACACTTGTAGAGATGTTGGTGGTCTTGCTCATCATCAGTGTGCTTCTCTTGCTCTTTGTACCTAATCTGACCAAGCAAAAAGAAGCAGTCAACGACAAAGGAAAAGCTGCTGTTGTTAAGGTGGTGGAAAGCCAGGCAGAGCTTTATAGTTTGGAAAAAAATGAAGATGCTAGCCTAAGTAAGTTACAAGCAGATGGGAGAATCACAGAAGAACAGGCTAAAGCTTATAAAGAATATCATGAAAAACAAAATAAGACTCAAACGGTCGCGGATTAAGGCCTTTACCATGCTTGAAAGTCTCTTGGTTTTGGGACTTGTGAGTATCCTTGCCTTGGGTTTGTCAGGCTCTGTCCAGTCTACTTTTGCGGCGGTAGAGGAGCAGATTTTCTTTATGGAGTTTGAAGAACTTTATCGGGAAACTCAAAAACGCAGTGTAGCCAGTCAGCAAAAGACTAGTCTGAACTTAGATGGGCAGACGATTAGCAATGGCAGTCAAAAGTTGATAGTCCCCAAAGGGATTCAGGCACCATCAGACCAAAGTATTACATTTGACCGAGCTGGAGGCAATTCGTCTCTGGCTAAGGTTGAATTTCAGACCAGTAAAGGAGCGATTCGCTATCAATTATATTTAGGAAATGGAAAAATTAAACGCATTAAGGAAACAAAAAATTAGGGCAGTGATTTTACTGGAAGCAGTAGTCGCTCTAGCTATCTTTGCCAGCATTGCGACCCTCCTTTTGGGACAAATTCAAAAGAATAGGCAAGAAGAAGCAAAAATCTTGCAAAAGGAAGAAGTCTTGAGGGTAGCTAAGATGGCCTTGCAGACAGGTCAAAATCAGGTAAACATAAATGGAGTTGAGATTCAGGTGTTTTCTAGTGAAAAGGGATTGGAGGTTTATCATGGTTCAGAACAGTTGTTGGCTATCAAAGAGCCATAAGGTCAAGGCTTTTACCCTGTTAGAATCCCTGATTGCCCTGGTTGTCATCAGTGGAAGTTTACTTCTCTTTCAAGCCATGAGTCAGCTCCTCATTTCAGAAGTTCGCTACCAGCAACAAAGCGAGCAAAAAGAGTGGCTCTTGTTTGTGGACCAGTTGGAGGCAGAATTAGACTGTTCGCAGTTTGAAAAAGTGGAAGGCAATCGCATTTATATGAAGCAAGATGGCAAGGACATCGCTATCGGTAAGTCCAAGTCAGACGATTTTCGTAAAACAGATGCCAGTGGACGGGGTTATCAGCCGATGGTTTATGGCCTCAAATCCGCACAGATTACAGAGGACAATCAAGTGGTTCGCTTTCGTTTCCAGTTCCAAAAAGGCTTAGAAAGGGAATTTATCTATCGTGTGGAAAAAGAAAAAAGTTAAGGCAGGTGTTCTCATCTATGCAGTCACTATGGCAGCCATCTTTAGTCTTTTGTTACAATTTTACTTGAATCGACAAGTCGCCCACTATCAAGACTATGCTTTAAATAAAGAAAAGTTGGTTGCTTTTGCCATGGCCAAGCGAACCAAAGATAAGGTTGAGCAAGAAAGTGGGGAACAGGCCTTTAATCTGGGTCAGGTGAGTTATCAAAATAAGAAAACAAACTTGGTGACGACGGTTCGTACGCCTAAGAGCCAATATGAATTTATCTTTCCTTCCGTCAAAATTAAAGAAGAGAAAAGAGATAAAAAGGAAGAGGTAGCGACCGATTCAAGCGAAAAAGTGGAGAAGAAAAAATCAGAAGAGAAGCCTGAAAAGAAAGAGAATTTCTAGCCAATCAAGCTACTTTGTGCTAAACTAAAGATATGAAACATGATTTTAACCACAAAGCAGAAACTTTTGATTCACCTAAAAATATCTTCCTTGCAAACTTGGTTTGTCAAGCAGTCGAGAAACAGATTGATCTTCTATCAGACAAAGAAATTTTGGATTTCGGTGGAGGGACTGGGCTATTAGCCTTGCCTCTGGCCAAACAAACTCAATCTGTAACACTGGTGGATATTTCGGAGAAAATGCTGGAGCAAGCTCGCTTGAAAGCGGAGCAGCAAGACATCAAGAATATCCAGTTTTTGGAGCAAGATTTACTGGAAAATCCCTTGGAGCAAGAGTTTGATTGCATTGTTGTTAGTCGGGTTCTTCACCATATGCCTGATTTGGATGCGACTCTCTCACTGTTTCATCAACATTTGAAGGAAGATGGACAACTCCTACTTGCTGATTTTACCAAGACAGAAGCTAACCATCATGGATTTGAATTGGTTGAACTGGAAAACAAGCTAGCCCAGTTTGGTTTTTCATCTGTACATAGTCAGATACTCTATAGCGCTGAAGACCTGTTTCAAGGAAATTACTCAGAACTCTTTTTAACAGTAGCCCAAAAATCACTCGCCTAGTCAGGGAGTGATTTTTCTATAAGGATGGAAAAAAGAAGGGAAATTTGATAAGATAGGAATATGGATTTTGAAAAAATTGAACAAGCTTATACCTATTTACTAGAGAATGTCCAAGTCATCCAAAGTGATTTGGCGACCAACTTTTATGACGCCTTAGTGGAGCAAAATAGCATCTATCTGGATGGCGAGACTGAGCTAAATCAGGTCAAGGAGAACAATCAGGCTCTTAAGCGTTTAGCACTACGCAAAGAAGAATGGCTCAAGACCTACCAGTTTCTCTTGATGAAGGCTGGGCAGACAGAGCCCCTACAGGCCAATCACCAGTTTACACCAGATGCCATTGCTTTACTTTTGGTGTTTATTGTGGAAGAGTTGTTTAAAGAGGAGGAGATTACGATCCTCGAAATGGGTTCTGGGATGGGAATTCTAGGTGCTACTTTCTTGACCTCGCTTGATAAAAAGGTGGATTACTTGGGAATGGAAGTGGATGATTTGCTGATTGATTTGGCAGCTAGCATGGCAGATGTAATTGGTTTGCAGGCTGGTTTTGTCCAAGGAGATGCCGTTCGTCCACAAATGCTCAAAGAAAGCGACGTGGTCATCAGCGACTTGCCTGTTGGCTATTATCCTGATGATGCCGTTGCGTCGCGCCATCAAGTTGCTTCTAGCCAAGAACATACCTACGCCCATCACTTGCTCATGGAACAAGGACTTAAGTACCTCAAGTCAGACGGATACGCTATTTTTCTAGCACCGAGTGATTTGTTGACCAGTCCTCAAAGTGATTTGTTGAAAGGCTGGTTGAAAGAGGAGGCAAGTCTGGTTGCCATGATCAGTCTGCCTGAAAATCTCTTTGCTAATGCTAAACAATCTAAGACTATTTTTATCCTACAGAAGAAAAATGAAATAGCAGTAGAGCCTTTTATTTATCCACTTGCTAGCTTACAAGATGCAAGTGTTTTAATGAAATTTAAAGAAAATTTTCAAAAATGGACTCAAGGTACTGAAATATAAAATAGATTTTGTTATAATAGATGAAAACGCTTAAAAGGGGTATCATGTTATGACAAAAACAATTGCAATCAATGCGGGAAGTTCAAGTTTGAAATGGCAATTATACTTAATGCCAGAAGAAAAAGTATTGGCGAAAGGTTTGATTGAACGTATCGGTTTGAAAGATTCAATTTCAACTGTAAAATTTGACGGCCGTTCTGAACAACAAATTTTGGATATCGAAAATCACACACAAGCTGTTAAAATTTTATTGGATGACTTGATTCGTTTCGACATTATCAAGGCTTATGATGAGATTACAGGTGTTGGACACCGTGTTGTTGCCGGTGGAGAATATTTCAAAGAATCAACAGTTGTTGAGGGGGATGTTTTAGAAAAAGTTGAAGAGTTGAGCTTATTGGCTCCTCTCCACAATCCAGCCAATGCAGCAGGTGTTCGTGCCTTCAAGGAATTGTTGCCAGACATTACCAGTGTAGTTGTTTTTGATACTTCATTCCACACAAGTATGCCAGAGAAAGCTTATCGCTACCCTCTACCAACAAAATATTACACAGAAAACAAGGTTCGTAAATATGGTGCCCACGGTACAAGTCACCAGTTTGTAGCAGGAGAAGCTGCAAAACTCTTGGGCCGTCCATTAGAAGACTTGAAATTGATTACTTGCCACATCGGTAATGGTGCTTCTATTACAGCTGTTAAGGGTGGTCAATCTGTCGATACTTCAATGGGATTCACTCCACTTGGTGGTGTGATGATGGGAACACGTACAGGAGATATTGACCCAGCTATTATTCCTTATTTAATGCAATATACAGAGGACTTTAACACGCCTGAAGACATTAGTCGCGTCCTTAATCGTGAATCAGGGCTTATGGGTGTCTCAGGTAAATCTAGTGATATGCGTGATGTGATTGCTGCGAAAGAAGCAGGAGATCATGATGCTACCTTGGCCTATGAAATCTATATTGATCGTATCCAAAAACATATCGGTCAGTACCTTGCAGTACTAAACGGAGCAGATGCCATTGTTTTCACAGCAGGTGTTGGTGAAAATGCAACCGATGTACGTGAAGATGTTATCTCAGGTATCTCTTGGTTTGGCTGTGATGTTGATCCAGAAAAGAACGTCTTTGGTGTGACAGGAGACATCTCAACAGAGGCAGCGAAGATCCGTGTTTTGGTTATTCCAACTGATGAAGAATTGGTCATTGCCCGTGACGTTGAACGCTTGAAAAAATAAGCAAAACTAGTAAAAATATTCCGTACAAGAAGTTGGGAAAGAGATTTTTCCAGCTTCTTTTTCTGATGAAATTGTCCAAAACCTTGCTATGATTGGCTTTTTTGAAAAATATGGTATAATAGTAGTAATTTAATAGATGGAGTTGAGTTTTGAAGAAAAACTTTCGTGTAAAAAGAGAGAAAGATTTTAAGGCAATTTTCAAGGAAGGGACAAGTTTTGCCAATCGCAAATTTGTTGTCTACCAATTAGAAAACCAGAAAAACCATTTTCGAGTAGGTCTATCAGTTAGCAAAAAACTGGGGAATGCCGTCACTAGAAATCAAATCAAGCGACGAATTAGACATATTATCCAGAATGCAAAAGGGAGTCTGGTAGAAGATGTAGACTTTGTTGTCATTGCTCGAAAAGGGGTTGAAACCTTGGAATACGCAGAGATGGAGAAAAATCTACTCCACGTATTAAAGTTATCAAAGATTTACCAGGAAGGAAATGGGAGTGAAAAAGAAACTACAGCTGACTAGTTTGTTAGGTCTGTCCCTATTTATCATGACAGCCTGTGCAACAAATGGGACAACTAGCGATATTACAGCCGAATCGGCTGATTTTTGGAGTAAATTTGTTTACTTCTTTGCGGAAATCATTCGCTTTTTATCGTTTGATATCAGTATCGGAGTGGGGATTATTCTCTTTACGGTCTTGATTCGTACGGTGCTCTTGCCAGTCTTTCAAGTGCAAATGGTGGCTTCTAGAAAAATGCAGGAAGCTCAACCACGCATTAAGGCGCTGCGAGAACAATATCCAGGCCGAGATATGGAAAGCAGAACCAAGCTAGAGCAAGAAATGCGTAAAGTCTTTAAAGAAATGGGTGTCAGACAGTCAGATTCTCTTTGGCCGATTTTGATTCAGATGCCGGTTATCTTGGCCTTGTTCCAAGCTCTATCAAGAGTTGACTTTTTAAAGACAGGTCATTTCTTATGGATTAACCTTGGTGGTGTGGATACAACCCTTGTTCTTCCGATTTTAGCAGCAGTATTCACCTTTTTAAGTACTTGGCTGTCCAACAAAGCCTTGTCTGAGCGTAATGGAGCTACGACTGCGATGATGTACGGTATTCCGGTCTTGATTTTTATCTTTGCAGTTTATGCGCCAGGTGGAGTCGCCCTATACTGGACAGTGTCTAATGCTTATCAAGTCTTGCAAACCTATTTCTTGAATAATCCATTCAAGATTATCGCAGAGCGAGAGGCGGTAGTTCAGGCACAGAAAGATTTGGAAAATAGAAAAAGAAAAGCCAAGAAAAAGGCTCAGAAAACGAAATAATAAGGAGGAATCTGGTAATGGTAGTATTTACAGGTTCAACTGTTGAAGAAGCAATCCAGAAAGGATTGAAAGAATTAGATATTCCAAGAATGAAGGCTCATATCAAAGTCATTTCTCGCGAGAAAAAAGGATTTCTTGGTTTATTTGGTAAAAAACCAGCCCAAGTGGATATCGATGCTATTAGTGAAACGACAGTTGTAAAAGCAAACCAACAAGCTGTAAAGGGAGTTCCAAAGCAAATTAATGATTTGAATGAGCCTGTTAAAACAGTCAGTGAAGCAACTGTTGATTTGGGTCATGTTGTAGAAGCAATTAAAAAGATTGAAGAGGAAGGCCAAGGTATTTCTGATGAAGTCAAGGCTGAAATCTTAAAACATGAAAGACATGCCAGCACTATCTTAGAAGAAACTGGTCACATTGAGATTTTAAATGAACTTCAAATCGAGGAAGCGATGAGGGAAGAAGCGGGCGCTGATGACCTTGAAACTGAGCAAGACCAAACTGAAAATCAAGACTTGACAGAGATGGGCTTGAAAGTTGAGCCGAGCTTTGATATTGCCCAGGTGGCTACGGATGTGACTGCCTATGTTCAAGCGATTGTGGATGACATGGATGTTGAAGCCACGCTTTCAAATGATTATAACCGTCGTAGTATCAATTTGCAAATTGACACTAACGAACCAGGTCGTATTATCGGCTACCACGGTAAAGTCTTGAAAGCCTTGCAACTATTGGCTCAAAATTATCTTTATAACCGCTATTCAAGAACCTTCTACATTACAATCAATGTCAATGATTATGTTGAACACCGTGCAGAAGTCTTGCAGACCTATGCTCAAAAATTGGCGACTCGTGTTTTAGAAGAAGGACGTAGTCATCAAACAGATCCTATGTCAAATAGTGAACGCAAGATTATTCATCGTATTATTTCACGTATGGATGGCGTGACTAGTTACTCTGAGGGTGACGAGCCAAATCGCTATGTCGTTGTAGATACAGAATAAGTAGAATCAGGTTTATCCTGATTTTTTGCTAGCTAGAGGAGATGAAACAGATGTTGAATAAGTTAAGAGATTATTTAGACTTTGCAGGGATCCAGTACCGTAATCCTGATAAAGCAGGAGCAGAGCGAGAGAAAATGCTGGAATTGCGCCACAAAGGCCAAGAGGCTCGAAAGGCTTTTACAGAACTGGCTAAAGCCTTTCAAGCAAGCCATCCAGAATGGCAACTTCAACAGACTAGCCAGTGGATGAACCAAGCGCAGCGTTTGCGACCACATTTTTGGGTTTATCTACAGAGAGACGGACAAGTGGCAGAACCTATGATAGCCTTACGTTTATATGGAAGTTCTTCTGATTTTGGAGTCTCACTAGAAGTCAGTTTCATCGAGCGCAAGAAAGATGAGCAAACTCTAGGCAAGCAAGCCAAGGTTTTAGAAATTCCAACCGTTGAAGGGATTTATTATCTAGTCTACTCTGATGGTCAAAGTCAACGGTGGGAGGCGAACGAAGAAAATCGTCAAATTTTAAGAAATAAACTATCCAATCAGGAAGTCCGAAAAGTGCTAGTTAAGGCAGATGTTTCTTTTATTGAAAATCAATCATTGGAAGTGATTTTAGAAAAATTAGATGAAGCTTATGAGCGCTTACTTCCCTACTATCAGGCGACCAGAGGGTAGCAAATAGAATACTTATTTACGTCGAATTGTTTAATTGCTATTCTATGTATTTTTTCATATAATAGTAAAATAGAATGTGTGATTCAATAATCACCTCAAATAGAAAGGAAATTCTATGTCAAATCTATCTGTTAATGCAATTCGTTTCCTAGGTATTGACGCTATCAACAAAGCCAACTCAGGTCACCCAGGTGTGGTTATGGGAGCAGCTCCGATGGCTTACAGCCTCTTTACAAAACAACTTCGTATCAATCCAGCACAACCAAACTGGATTAACCGCGACCGCTTTATTCTTTCAGCTGGTCATGGTTCAATGCTCCTTTATGCCCTTCTTCACCTTTCTGGTTTTGAAGATGTTAGTATGGATGAGATCAAGAGCTTCCGTCAATGGGGTTCAAAAACACCAGGTCACCCAGAATTTGGCCATACGGCAGGGATTGATGCTACGACAGGTCCTCTAGGTCAAGGGATTTCAACTGCCACTGGTTTTGCCCAAGCAGAACGTTTCTTGGCAGCTAAGTATAACCGCGAAGGCTACAATATCTTTGACCACTATACTTACGTTATCTGTGGGGACGGAGATTTGATGGAAGGTGTCTCAAGCGAGGCAGCTTCATACGCAGGTTTGCAAAAACTGGATAAGTTGGTTGTTCTTTATGATTCAAATGACATCAACTTGGATGGTGAGACAAAAGATTCCTTCACAGAAAGTGTTCGTGACCGTTACAATGCCTACGGTTGGCATACTGCCTTGGTAGAAGATGGAACAGACTTGGAAGCAATCCATGCTGCTATCGAAGCAGCTAAAGCTTCAGGCAAACCATCTTTGATTGAAGTGAAGACGGTTATTGGATATGGTTCTCCAAACAAACAAGGAACGAATGCTGTACACGGTGCTCCTCTTGGAGCAGATGAAACTGCAGCAACTCGCCAAGCACTTGGTTGGGACTACGAGCCGTTTGAAATCCCAGAACAAGTTTATGCTGATTTCAAAGAACATGTTGTAGACCGTGGCGCATCAGCTTATGAAGCTTGGACAAAATTAGTTGCAGATTATAAAGAAGCTCATCCAGAATTGGCTGCAGAAGTAGAAGCCATCATCGACGGACGTGATCCAGTCGACGTGACTCCAGCAGACTTCCCAGTCTTAGAAAATGGTTTTTCTCAAGCAACTCGTAACTCGAGTCAGGATGCTTTGAACGTTGTAGCTGCTAAATTGCCAACTTTCTTGGGTGGATCAGCTGACCTAGCTCACTCAAACATGACTTATATCAAGACTGACGGACTTCAAGACGATGCCAATCGCTTGAACCGTAACATTCAGTTTGGTGTTCGTGAATTTGCAATGGGAACTATCTTGAACGGGATGGCCCTTCACGGTGGACTTCGTGTATACGGTGGAACTTTCTTCGTCTTCTCTGACTATGTGAAGGCAGCTGTCCGCTTGTCAGCCTTGCAAGGTCTTCCTGTGACTTATGTCTTTACCCATGATTCAATCGCAGTTGGGGAAGATGGTCCGACTCACGAACCAGTTGAGCATTTAGCAGGTCTTCGTGCCATGCCAAATCTAAATGTTTTCCGTCCAGCAGATGCGCGTGAAACTCAAGCAGCTTGGTACCTTGCAGTGACAAGTGAGAAAACACCAACTGCCCTTGTCTTGACACGTCAAAACTTGACTGTTGAAGATGGAACAGACTTCGACAAGGTTGCTAAAGGTGCCTATGTTGTCTATGAAAATGCAGCAGACTTTGATACCATCTTGATTGCGACAGGTTCAGAGGTCAATCTTGCTGTCTCAGCTGCCAAAGAATTGGCTAGTCAAGGCGCAAAAGTCCGCGTAGTCAGCATGCCATCTACAGATGTCTTTGATAAACAAGATGCAGCTTACAAGGAAGAGATTCTTCCAAATGCAGTCCGCCGTCGTGTTGCAGTCGAAATGGGTGCAAGTCAAAACTGGTACAAATATGTTGGTCTCGATGGTGCCG
Organism: Streptococcus sp. 3705; assembly: GCF_013277145.1. Lineage (GTDB taxonomy): Bacteria > Bacillota > Bacilli > Lactobacillales > Streptococcaceae > Streptococcus. Next base: position 27,820 of record NZ_VMMJ01000039.1, read on the forward strand.
TTCTCGGTATTGATACCTTCGGAGCCTCTGCCCCAGCACCAAAAGTATTGGCAGAATATGGCTTTACTGTAGAAAATCTTGTAAAAGTCGTTCAAAACTTGAAATAATCCTAAAAATCAGGGCGCATGCTCTGGTTTTTATTACTAGAAAAGCAAGGTACAATCTTGTAAAAGTAGCTGAAATTTGATATAGTAGTCCTATGTAAAAGACAAAGGAGAAGACAATGAATCCAAATTATACATTTTTAATCATGCTAGCCCTTATGGTGGGCTTGATGTTCTTTACGCAACGTTCTCAAAAGAAACAAGCACAAAAACGTATGGAAAGCTTGAATAAACTACAAAAAGGCTATGAAGTGATTACAATCGGTGGACTTTACGGAACAGTCGATGAAGTAGATACGGAGAAGGGAACAATTGTTCTTGACGTAGATGGAGTTTACTTGACTTTTGAACTAGCTGCTATCAAGACCGTATTACCGCTGAAAGACACAGCTTCACTAGAAGGCGCAATTGAAAAATAAGACGGGATTACGAACTCCCGTTTTTCTATAAAAGAAAGGAAATGGGATGAAAAAATTAGTCTTTGTCTGTCTGGGAAATATTTGCCGTAGTCCTATGGCCGAGTTTGTTATGAAATCAATGACAGATAACTACGAAATCCAAAGTCGAGCAACTTCTTCTTGGGAACACGGCAATCCGATTCATAAGGGAACTCAAGGGATTTTTCAACAGTATCAGATTCCTTACGACAAAGCCAAAACATCGCTTCAGATTAGTAAGGAAGATTTTGAAGCCTTTGATTATATTATCGGAATGGACGCTTCAAATGTTTCTGACTTACGTCAGATGTGTCCAGTAGACTGTCAAGATAAGATTTACTCATTTGCATCTGAAAGTGTTCCAGATCCTTGGTATACAGGAGATTTTGAGGAAACCTATCGACGTGTTCAAGAGGGCTGTCAAGTTTGGCTAGAACGTTTAGAAAAGGAGAGTGAAGATGGAAAATCTTAAGAATTTTTACGAAAAGTATCGAGTGTATCTGACTCGTCCACGTCTCGAGCTTTTAGCAGTAGTTGCCATTGTTTTTTGTGCTGTACTCGTCTTTTTTCTAAATATTCCCGGAAAAGGTGTTCTAAAACTCGATAATGGAACGATTGTTTATGATGGCAGTCTTGTCCGTGGTAAAATGAATGGGCAAGGTACCATTACCTTCCAAAATGGAGACCAATATACAGGTGGTTTCAACAATGGAGCCTTCAACGGAAAAGGTACCTTTCAATCTAAAGAAGGCTGGACCTACGAAGGTGATTTTGTAAATGGTCAGGCTGAAGGAAAAGGAAAACTAACAACAGAACAAGAAGTCGTTTATGAAGGGACTTTTAAACAAGGCGTTTTTCAACAAAAATAAAGCCTCCTTATCAAAGGAGGTATTGTTAGAATGTTTAAGTAAGCGCTTACCTGTAAATCCCTATCTTTCCAAGTTCCTCTTCCAAGCAAGTTTGTGAAATAAAAAAACATTTGAAATAAATTTCACAAACTTTAAAGAAAAAGCTTGCTAAGAAAAGAAAATGACAAACATTTCACAAGGAACTAAAAATTCTTTGTGAAATGTTTATGAAACTGTTTACAAAGTTGAAATAATGCGTTATAATAAACTTGTGAAAAAATTAACAAAGGATTAAATCCTTGAAAGCTATGGAGGAAAATATGGCTGATAAAAAAACTGTGACACCAGAGGAAAAGAAACTCGCTGCTGAAAAGCATGTCGATGGCTTGGTGCAAAAAGCTTTAGTTGCTCTTGAAGAAATGCGTAAGTTGGATCAAGAGCAGGTTGACTACATCGTTGCCAAAGCATCAGTAGCAGCTTTGGATGCCCACGGAGAATTGGCTTTACATGCCTTTGAAGAAACAGGACGTGGTGTATTTGAAGATAAAGCAACTAAGAACTTGTTTGCTTGTGAACACGTAGTGAACAACATGCGCCACACTAAAACAGTTGGTGTTATTGAAGAAGACGATGTAACAGGTTTGACTCTTATTGCTGAACCGGTCGGTGTTGTCTGTGGTATCACTCCAACAACAAACCCAACATCAACAGCAATCTTCAAATCATTGATTTCATTGAAGACACGTAACCCAATCGTCTTTGCCTTCCACCCATCAGCTCAAGAGTCATCAGCTCACGCAGCTCAAATCGTTCGTGATGCAGCTATCGCAGCTGGGGCTCCTGAAAACTGTGTGCAATGGATTACTCAACCATCTATGGAAGCAACTAGTGCCCTTATGAACCACGAAGGTGTTGCGACAATCCTTGCAACAGGTGGTAACGCCATGGTAAAGGCTGCGTACTCATGTGGTAAACCAGCTCTTGGGGTAGGTGCCGGAAACGTTCCAGCTTATGTTGAAAAATCAGCTAACATCCGCCAAGCTGCACACGATATCGTCATGTCTAAATCATTTGATAACGGTATGGTCTGTGCATCTGAACAAGCGGTTATCATTGATAAAGAAATTTACGATGAATTTGTAGCAGAGTTCAAATCTTACCACACTTACTTTGTAAACAAAAAAGAAAAAGCTCTTCTTGAAGAGTTCTGCTTCGGCGTCAAAGCAAACAGCAAAAACTGTGCTGGTGCAAAATTGAACGCTGACATCGTTGGTAAACCAGCAACTTGGATTGCAGAACAAGCAGGATTTACAGTTCCAGAAGGAACAAACATTCTTGCTGCTGAATGTAAAGAAGTTGGTGAAAATGAGCCATTGACTCGTGAAAAATTGTCACCAGTTATCGCAGTTTTGAAATCTGAAAGCCGTGAAGATGGTATTACTAAGGCTCGTCAAATGGTTGAATTTAACGGTCTTGGGCACTCAGCAGCCATCCACACAGCTGATGAAGAATTAACTAAAGAATTTGGTAAAGCTGTTAAAGCTATTCGTGTTATCTGTAACTCACCTTCTACTTTCGGTGGTATCGGGGACGTTTACAATGCCTTCTTGCCATCATTGACACTTGGATGTGGTTCTTACGGACGCAACTCAGTTGGGGATAACGTTAGTGCCATTAACCTCTTGAATATCAAAAAAGTCGGAAGACGGAGAAATAACATGCAATGGATGAAACTTCCTTCAAAAACATACTTTGAACGTGATTCAATTCAATACCTTCAAAAATGTCGTGACGTTGAACGTGTCATGATCGTTACTGACCATGCCATGGTAGAGCTTGGTTTCCTTGATCGTATCATCGAGCAACTTGACCTTCGTCGCAATAAGGTTGTTTACCAAATCTTTGCTGATGTAGAACCAGATCCAGATATCACAACTGTAAACCGTGGTACTGAGATTATGCGTGCCTTCAAACCAGATACAATCATCGCTCTCGGTGGTGGATCTCCAATGGATGCTGCTAAAGTAATGTGGCTCTTCTACGAACAACCAGAAGTGGACTTCCGTGACCTTGTTCAAAAATTCATGGATATCCGTAAACGTGCCTTCAAATTCCCATTGCTTGGTAAGAAAACTAAATTCATCGCGATTCCAACTACATCTGGTACAGGATCTGAAGTAACACCATTTGCCGTTATCTCTGATAAAGCAAACAACCGTAAATACCCAATCGCTGACTACTCATTGACACCAACTGTGGCAATCGTAGACCCTGCCTTGGTATTGACAGTTCCTGGATTTGTTGCTGCGGACACTGGTATGGACGTATTGACCCACGCGACTGAAGCTTACGTATCACAAATGGCTAGCGACTACACTGATGGACTTGCACTTCAAGCCATCAAGCTTGTATTCGAAAACCTTGAAAGCTCAGTTAAGAATGCAGACTTCCACTCACGTGAGAAAATGCATAACGCTTCAACAATCGCTGGTATGGCCTTTGCTAATGCCTTCCTAGGTATTTCTCACTCAATGGCCCATAAGATTGGTGCGCAATTCCACACAATCCACGGTCGTACGAATGCTATCTTGCTTCCATATGTCATTCGCTACAACGGTACACGTCCAGCTAAGACAGCAACATGGCCTAAGTATAACTACTACCGTGCAGATGAAAAATATCAAGATATCGCACGTATGCTTGGCCTTCCAGCTTCTACACCAGAAGAAGGGGTTGAATCTTACGCAAAAGCTGTCTACGAACTTGGTGAGCGCGTAGGTATCCAAATGAACTTCAAAGCACAAGGAATTGATGAAAAAGAATGGAAAGAACATTCTCGTGAATTAGCCTTCCTTGCTTATGAAGACCAATGTTCACCAGCTAACCCACGTCTTCCAATGGTTGACCATATGCAAGAAATCATCGAAGATTCTTACTATGGCTACAAAGAAAGACCAGGACGCCGTAAATAATTGTTATCAGCCTAGAGGCAGGAGAAATCCTGTCTCTTTTTTTGTAATTCTATTTGAAAAATGGTATAATCATCGCATATATTTATTTGAAAATCAAATCTTTAATAATCATGCGAGGGGCAAATGAACAAGATAAATGAGTTAGGGGATAAAGTGCGACTTTTAAGAGAGGAGAAAGGACTTAGTCGTCCAGTTTTTTGCGGGGATGAGTCTGAATTATCAGTGCGTCAGTTGGTGCGGATTGAAAAAGGAGAATTTCGCCCGACGATAAAAACACTAGAATATATTGCAGAACGATTAGAAATTCCGTCCTACGTCTTGATGCCAGATTATAAGGAATTACCCAAGCGTTACCAAGAATTAAAGTACTTTCTTTTACATCATCCTGACTATGGAGACGAGGAGTTGCAGGAACAAAAGGAAGAATATTTTGATGAGATTTTTGAGTGTTTTTATGATGACCTGCCCCGTGATGAGAAAGTGCTAGTGGATTGTCTTCAAGCTATAGATGCAGTGAGAGCGACTAGTAATTCCTTATACGGAAGTGGTGTGATTGAAGACGGTCTTCAAGATTTACTATCCAGAGATGTATATAAAGCCGAGGACTTGTTGAAACTGAGACTGTATTTCAACTGTCAGTTAATGGATGGTTTAAATGTGGGTGAGATAAAAGAATCTGAGCATGAAACCATTCTTTGTTTTCATGACAAACTAAGTTCTCAGGTTGATAAGATAGAGTTCGATTGTTTGGACTTACTTAGAGATTCCTTGTTAGCTTCTTTAGCTTGTATAGAAATTATGGGGCTGTTTCATTATTTTAAGAGGGCAGTCGAGACCTTAAATAAAATAGGACAAAAAACACGAGATTTCCAAAAGCAACCGATTGTCTTGATGGTGGAGTGGAAATATTATATTCAGACCGATTATGATACAGCCAAACAAAAGTATGAAGAAGCAAAAATGATGGCGAGGATGTTTGGTAATGAGAAGTTACTCGTTAGTTTAGATAAGGAATGGAGCGAAGACTTAGAAAGGTATTATTAAATGATTTATAGGAGTGACATTTCTGTCATTGGGGAAATGTCGCTTTTTTGTTACAATGGATTCATAATAAAGAGAAAGGAATTTACTATGATTAAAATAATGATTTTTCTATTTATCACGGGTGGGTGGTGGACTTGAGTTTAGAGGAATGACATGCTAGAATTTGAAAGAATAAACAATGTTTTATTGACTGGTATGTCAGAAGTAGGAGATGTACTGCTCATTCGACAAACACTATCAAATCTTATTCAAGTAGAAATAAGAGTTAACGGCTATTTATTGGATTTGATCACAATAAAGTCTAAAAGATTAAAAATCTATCCCATAATTGGAATAGAAAAAAATGCACTTATTATTGTACGAGAAGTAAATGAGGGACTTGATATGACGTTGGAGAATAACAGGACATTTAGAGATTTTGATTTTTTTAGAAAATTAAAATAGAAATTTAAAAAGGAGAAATAAAATATGTGGCGTTGGGTATGGAAAATTGTAAAATGGATTCTGATTAGTTTGCTATGGGAAGCTATCTGGGGCTGGGTTAAACAATGGTTTAGTAAATAGGAGGAATTATTATGTGGAGTTTCGTATGGAGAATTATCAGATGGATTATTATTGACTGGATTTTAACAGCAATTTGGGGCTGGGTTAAACAGTGGTTCTAGTTTAGAAATTAATAGAACAGAGTTGATTTTTACATAAAATATTAGTAAAATTAGAAATTAATATAAAAAAATAATTGATAGTTATGTCTCAGTTTGAAAATGGGCATTCTCAAAAAGATTATAGACATAACTATCAACTATTTTAATTATAATATAAAAGGAGAAAAAATGAAAGTAGAGAACATTTCGTATAGGATAAATAGTCGGATACTGTTTAACAATATTTCTTTTGATACTTCAAATTCAGGTCTTACACTGATTACTGGAAAAAATGGCTCAGGAAAGTCAACATTATTGAAAGTATTACTAGGAATTGTTCAACCATATTCTGGCTCATTGATTTCTGAAGAAAAAGTTAGCTATGTTCCAGATTCTTCGGACAACTATTTCATTGGTTTATCTCCTAATTTATTATTCGGATTTTTACAGAAACAATTTTTTATTGAAACAAATTTGTTCGAAGAACGGTTAAGAGAATTACGAGAACAATTTTATTTGAATGAGAAATTAATGACACAAACAATTCAATCATTGTCATTAGGAGAAAAGAAAAAAGTAATGCTTATAGCAGCGTTTTTATTGGATTCGGACTTGTATGTTATGGATGAACCTTTATCAGGTTTAGATCAAATTTCGGTTGAAAATCTGCTTCAATTGATGGAGCAAAAGATAAATCTAGGCAAACACTTCATTATTGTAAGTCACGAGAGGCAAGAAATTTTACCGACAGTTGATCAGATTATTTCTTTGTAGAGGAAAGTTATATGGAAAAGTTTTATTACTCTATTACTCTATTATTCCTATCTCGACAGGGATACTGGAATGATTCGAATAATGTCAAGGAATTATCGTTGCTTCAATCGACTTACAAATATTTTCTTTCATCTGTTAGTTTGATTTTTATATTTTGTTTTGCTAAACAAGAAGTTTATAAGCTATTAAGTGAAAATCAAATTTTGGGTATCCTATCATACTTTGAATTAGTAAAAATACTTGTTCCTGCAATTTTGTTATTAGGAATAATTTATGAAAATATTTATGTTTTAAAAACTAAAACAGAGAGTACAATGAGGATATTTTTCAATGTCACAGGGAGAGAATTTTGGAATATAGTATTTTTAAAGAATTTAATTCTAGTTTCTCCAATCTTAGTAGTTATTTTTTTCTATGATATTTCTTTAGGAATATTTGCGTGCCTACTTGTTTTTTTACTTAATAGTATATTTTTTATATCGAAAATCAGGTATGTTAGGACAAGGTTTAAAAAATCGTTTAGTATGACCTATTTATTATCTGTCGTTGATGGTTTGACGGTGTTTAAAGCGATGACTATACCTGTATTTTCAACTTTTATGTTTATGTTCATGTGGTTGGTTTTACCAGATTTTTTAGGAATTGATATCTCGAATAAAGCGATGATATTGAACACAGCTTTATTTTCAGGGACAGTATTTTTTAGCAATAAAGGGATAAATTTTTATTTTCTTACTTTAAATAAGGACTTCCCTTATCTGAAGGCTGTGGGGGTTAATCTTAATAAGTTTATAAAAAAAAGAATTTGGTCTTTAAATTTTATTAGTATTTTAGTTCCGTCGATCTCGCTATATTTCTTTTTAAATTATCTGGGGTACGGTTTTATAGATATTTCCCTATTTCTTTTCGGAGTTTCTCTAGCATATTTTTTATGCCAAGGGATACAAATGTTAGAGATAATTATATTTAGAAAGTATCATTTCAAGAATGCGAAAGAATTAGATGCTTTTTCAATTCCTATAAATACAAGGATAACGTTGTACATTATTCGCTTCGTACCAGTTATGGTTTGCTTATTATTCAATCAAATTAAACTATTTGGTTTATGGGGCTTGATATTGTTAAATATAGTTTATATCAGTATTATTTATTGTAGTTTATATCGACATATGTTGTCAAAAGTAATTAAAGGAGATAATCATGTCCATTTTATCCATTAAAAATATTTCAAAGTTTTACACTTTGGACGGTAAACATCAAGAGCAGGCTCTAAGAAATGTTAACCTGCAGATTGCAAAAGGTAAAATTACAGCGATTTACGGTCCATCAGGCTGTGGCAAAACCAGTCTACTCAATATCATCAGCGGTTTAGATAGACAATATGAAGGAGATTTAGAGTTTAAAGGGGAATCCCTCCGTGACTTATCAGAGATTGAACTAACTCAATTTCGTAAAGATAAGATTGGATTTGTGTTTCAAAACTTTAACCTCATTCCTCATCAGTCTGTTTTGGACAATGTCAAGCTACCTCTCTATGTCAAAGATTTATCTGACAGGGAGATGACAATGGTTGCAAAGGAGCAATTAAGTAACTTGGGCATGGAGCCTTTTATGGCTAAAAATGTTAAACAGCTTTCTGGCGGGCAAAAGCAACGTGTAGCAATCGCGCGTGCTTTGGTGAATCAGCCTGATATGATTGTAGCAGATGAGCCAACGGGTTCGCTGGATTCTCAATCCCAAGAAATGGTATTGGAAGTATTTAAAAATTTAGCCCAAACAGGGAAAACAGTATTGATCGTAACCCATAATCCAGAGGTTGCCGAATATGCAGATGTGATTATCAAAATGAAGGATGGTGAAGTCGTTGAAGAAGTCAAAAAATAAAGGATTATCATTGAAAAACAAATTCAAACTTTCTTTAAATAACTTTATGGAAAGAAAGTGGCGTAACCTATTGATTGCGCTAGCAACCTCAATCGGTTTTGTAGGAGTCTTAATTTCTTTCGGCTTGGGAAATGCTTTGATTTCGATGATTGATGAAAATACGAATGGAGGTCAAATCCCTTCTCAAGTTCAGATTGCTTTAAACACAAAAAATGTTGGACGAGGCTTTTTGAACCAAGATGATAAGAACTATATCACGGATACAGTTGGCAAAGAAACTATTAAATATTTGGAGAGTCCTTTTGGGATGATCATGTCAAATATGACTATAGATGGTCAAGAAATGGATCTGAGTCAAACGATGCCTTCTTATGCTCAAGTGGTGAGTCTCTATGAGGATACAAGTATCTCTGTTAGTAGTAATGAGGCGGACAAAGTATTGGCTGGTTCCCTCTATACTGATGCAAATGAACAGGGATTGACGATTCCAAGCAGTTTACTAAAAAATTGGAATGAACAGACAGGAAAAAATCTGACAGCTAGTGATATTATTGGCAAATCAGTCTCAGCCAGCATTGTAGAAAATGATGCTGAAGCTAGCAAGACTGCTCAATTTCAAACAAAGATTGTACGTGTAATCAATGATGAAGATGACCTGGAGGACAGTAACAGTTTCATGCCGTCTCATCAAATGGAAACGATTTTGAAGGAGGCTGGATTTACAAAAGCTGTATCTTATTTTATCTTGGAACTCAAAGATCCATCACAAACAAAAGCGATAACAGAAGAATTGCAGAAAAACAAGAAGTATACTGTTCTTTCCCAACAGAAGGTTCTTGATATTGTGATTACTTTTATTCGTGTCATTCAGGGATTGTTGATTGTGCTTTCATCACAAGCTATTGTGGTAGCGGCAGTCATGATTGGTATCATCATTTACATCAATATCATGCAACGTTCTAAGGAAATAGGTGTCATGAAGGCAGTTGGTTATCAAAATCGTGATGTCAAAGGAATTTTTATTTACGAGGCTATCTGGATTGTAGGTATCGCCTTGCTGCTGGCATTTTCGGTTGCACAAGGGGTGGGAAGTTTGGCGAATGCGATTGTAAGTCACTTTTACCCATCCATCACTAAGGTTTTTGAATTAAATTTGTTATCTGTTTTAGGAACTCTAGCTTTCGCTCTACTACTTGGTTATGTATCAGCTTACTTCCCAGCACGTAAAATTAGTAAAATGGATCCTGTAGAATCGCTACGATATGAATAGTAAGGGATTTCCTTGATTTACAGTTTAAAAAAGAAACTGGTGAATTCCCAAACTAACTTCCACCGTTAATCCAAGTGGAAGTTAGTCTGATAAAAATCGTAAAAACCAGTGGAAATCCGTGTCAGGGTAAGTTCCACTGGTTTTAATCATGCTTGATTTTATTGCTTTTGTAACCAAAATGAATCGAAAAAAAGAGCGCACAAAATCCCCTTATCTGAAAGCGTTTCAGATT
>NZ_VMMJ01000040.1:0-17518 GCF_013277145.1 Streptococcus sp. 3705
GATTTTCGAAGAGTATAAAAGAAAGAAGCTGACAAAGGAGACGGGTATGGAACAAACATTTTTTATCATTAAACCAGATGGTGTAAAAAGAGGACTAGTGGGTGAGGTGTTGAAACGCATCGAACAACGTGGATTTACAATCGAAAAATTGGAGTTGCGTTCACAGGTTTCAGAAGAGTTGATTGACCAGCACTATCAGGACTTGGTTGGTCAAAGTTTTTACCCGCCGATTCGTGAATTTATGACTTCAGGACCGGTTCTTGTAGGTATCATTTCTGGTCCCAAAGTAATCGAAACTTGGCGGACTATGATGGGTGCGACTCGTCCAGAAGAAGCTTTACCAGGAACTATTCGAGGTGATTTTGCAAAAGCTGCTGGAGAAAATGAGGTTATCCAAAATGTTGTACATGGTTCAGATTCAGAAGAGTCAGCTAAGCGAGAAATTGCTCTTTGGTTTTAAGAGTGGATTGGCTCAATCAATTGGTTAAAAGCTCATTTGAATAGAAAGTATAGTCAATTAGTTTAAGACATGACGCATGATATCAAACTTTTTAGTTTTTGATATGGTGCGTTTTTTGATTAAGTGACTATTAGTTCGTCTCGCTCCGTTAGGTGCGAGACAAAAAAATACCCGCTATGCGGGTGCGCGTCGAAGGTTATACAAAAAACTCCGAGCACGATACAATAAAAGGTGTTCAAGCCAATTGTAAAGCGAAAGGAGAAAAATATGGCACAAAGGGCTCTTTTGTTCTGTTCTTGTTTCAATTGACTATATTTCTATACTTTTTCTTCCTTTCTCTGTGAAAATCGCAAGTTTTTCCCACTTTTTCTCGATGATTTCAATACTGAAACAACATCTTTCCAGAACTTCAATAATTTCTTTTTGTGTTAAATCATTATTTAACTAAATCTTTGGAGGCAATACGTTTTCAAAGCTACTTTTTATCATAGATTTTGAGCCTTCAACACATATTACTAAGCCAAAAATGCTCTAAATTTTTGAAATTCTAACAAATCCCACTCAACTTCATCATCATTTTTGACTTTCACAATATCTTCCTCAAAATAACATGGAATAAAGATAGTTTTCTTTTGAAATGGGTTCAGAAGTAACCGTATCAAGTGCTAATAATGGTTGAGTTAATTTACAAGAACTGACTCCAGTGAAATAATCCTATCACATTGCCGTGCTTGCTCCATGTTATGCGTAACAACCAAAATTGTTTTACCAAATTGATCTCTCAAAGTTCGAATCAAATCGAATGCTTTTTGAGACATTTCAGGATCTAAAGATCCGGTTGGTTCATCTGCTAGGACAATATCTCCGGGCTTTAAAATAGCTCTCACAATCGCAATTCTCTGCTGTTCACCTCCCGATAATTCATTGATTTTACTATTTAACCGATTTTGTAGACCAACAAATTCTAGCGTTTCCTTGATTCTCTGCTCTTTCTCCTGTCTAGAGAAATTCGAAAAAGTCATGGCAAGCATCAGGTTATCTTTCACACTAGATGTAGAAATGAGTGCATTGGATTGAAAAAGATAGTTGATGACATTCCTTCGATAATGAACTGCTGATTGCGAATTTACCTTAGGCAAAACTTTTCCGTTGATTAGGATTTTACCACTGTCAACAGTATCCAATAGTCCAATCATATTGAGGATAGTCGATTTTCCAGAACCAGAAGGTCCTACTAAAGCTACAAATTCATTTTCCTCAATATCAAAGCTTAAGTCTTTGAAAATTTCTCTTGAACCAAATTGTTTTGATACATTTTGTACTGAAATTCTAGACATGAGATTACTCCTTAAATGATTGTATGATACTCTCTCCTTCTTTACGGAACAAACTGAAGTAAAGAAGCATTATCTGAAAAGCAAATGTAGCTAGTGTCATGACTATTCCCAACTTAGAACCCACCAAGATAGAAACGATTAGTTCCATCACAGAAAAACTAATAATGAGAGAAAGCACACCAATATATCTTTTCCATGGTGAGAATCCCATAAAGTATTGGACATACAATTTTTCTTCAAATAACAAGCGGTACATTAAGACAAAACTCCAGAAAATAGCCATCATCGTAATGATGATAATCGCTATAATCGTGCCGAAAAGATAAAATGTATAACTCAGATCTTTTTGAAGACCATTGATAAAGTTCTTGACAGTTGTAAAACTCAACCGATTATCCGTTAAATCTGGAAATTCTGTTTCTAAAACGGACACTACCTGTTCCATCGTTTCCCTATCACGAATCTTCAAAAGACCATTATAGCCACTGACAACTAAGTTTGCCGACTCCATGAAATATAAATTCTCTGGTGTTGAGACAAAAATAACTGGATTCTCACTAGTTGTACCATAAGAAATGGAATCTGACCAAGTAAATATTGGTCGATACGGTTGGTAAACCTTGAACATAAATTTCTGATTTTCTGTGAAATTAGTTTGTAAATCTCCCGGTTTTACAGTGACACTTTCCTGTAAATACGCCTTCATCACCTCAAGTTCTTCTGTATTGAGCGTGTTAGGTAGAAGATAAAGTCGAGTACCATTCCTCATCTCTAGCAACTCTTCATCACTTAGGGGAATACCTAGCTCTTGCAGGTAATTATAGGAGAATTTCAAATACCAAAATGGTTTTTTAGGGACATGCTGGTATGTCCCATAGACTGCATCAAGGTACTCCTGATTAAGAAATTTTCCTTGGGCAATATAGACACCTGGAAGCTCAGATATACGCTGGTAAAAGTTATACATACTACGCTCAAGGGAATTTGTAGTTCCTGCATATGTACCTACATCATTTCCCTCAACAAAGCTGGATATAACGTACATATCTTCAACATTCTTCCACTCCCTAGATACTTTCATATTCTCAATAAACTGATTCATTGGAGCATCTAAAGAGTAACTGACTGCGATTAACAAACCAGCTACCAAGGTATAGAATAACAAGCAGGTTACCATTAAAGGCTTCATTGGTAATCGTTTATGAATTGCGGCTAATGGAGAAACCGAATAAACAATAATCGTTGGAATAATGAATATCAATAGTAGCAACAAGACTGAGAGGCTGACTCCAGCAAAAACTAGAATAAACGATGATAAACCAAAACTAGACCAGCCTGACAACAACCAACTACATAAAGAGATAATTGGAATAATGTAGATTGAAAATAGTAGAGAATTTTTGAAAAAAGCAGACCATAATTCTTTTCTATCCCATCCTAAAAGAATCAATGTTCCGAAATGTTTAAAGGATTGAAGAACACAGATTAAGAATAGAATCAGTAAAATGAAGGCATTTACTAAGATGCTGATAGCAAGTATTATTCCCCAAATTCCCTGATCAGTACTACTTCCAAAACTTTCTTTTGTCAAATCCTCAACAGAAATACCTGACATCTTTGAAAGATGTAACAGAAAGTTATCTCTTGAGACAGCATCGTGGAGACCATTGATATGGTATATCCCATTAATCGTATTAGTGTTTTGGAAAGTATAATCTAATCGTTCAATGACTACAGGTGTGCTAAATAATAAATCTGGAAGCTCGTAAAGCATATTATTTGACCCTTTGTCAAGTCCAATAGTCATACTATTATCACTATGAGATAATAAATCTGCAAATTGTTGTTGTGAGACTACTATTTTACCCGTACTTTCAAAATCTGAAAAACCAGCAGAGCTACCAAGGATGTCTATATAAATCCTATTTAGACCTTCTCCTGTATCACTACTTTCAGAACGTTTTGTCCATATGGACAAGTCACTCTGTTCTAAAAAATAATTAAATACATCTTGTGATTGCTCTTCTGTTAACTTCTGAAGATAAACTGTTACGGTCCCGGAATGATGATTATAACTCTGCCATGACTGTTGATACTGTAAACCTGCTAAAAAAATTGCCACCAGAGCAAGTAAGGCACTCTGGATAGTAATCAAAAACAGGATTAAGTATCTCATTTTACCTAATAATATGTTTTTGTATGTCATAAGTACTTACCTACAATTCCAGTAACATTCAGCTGTACAGTTCCAATGAATTTAGAAACATGTTCTTCTATTCCAGGTGATTGCCAGCCTGAGAATGACCCGTTAGCAGTTGCTGAGTGTTCGTAAACACTAGACTGAACATTTGAATAGCTCCAAAGACCAGCAGTACGACCATAATTCCAATAAACTGCAGTACCTTTATACCAAACTGTTGCAGCTGAAACAATCGAACCACCTGCACCAGCTAAAGTCAGTGTAAGTAAAGATGTTGTAATTATTTTTTTTTATGCTTTTCTTCATTGTAAAGCCCTCACTTCTTTCACTTAAAATCTAACAATAACAATGACTGCCTTTAGAAGTATCAACAAATCAAACCCTAGTACATCGGAATCCCTTCTTTCTAATTAAAAGTTAGATAAAACAGAAATACTATATAGTTAATAGTATTTTCATCATTTAATCAACTAATCAGCCTTCCCAACATCAAGACCATTGGACTTCTTTTGTGATTGGACTCGAATCTCCAATAGTTTATTCTTCTTAATAAACTATTGGTAAGGAATTGTATTACTAAACATAAAACACCTAGTAATGCTAATATAGCTAATTTTTGAATTCCACGATTTTTTTCATTCGTGAAACCCTTTTCTTTTTCGTTATCCTTATTTTAACAGATATATTTTATTTAGCCAAGTATTTTTATGTAATTTTTGACTTTTTTTTCAGTTTATTACCGTAAAGAATTATTTATTCCTTTAACTTGCTATTTTGAACTAAAAATTTTATAATGAAATTAAGCAAATAGGAAGGTTTATTATCTTTAATGAATACACTCGCAGAGAAATTCAGATTGAAAAGAAAAGAGTTGAGACTCTCCCAACAAACTCTTGCAGAAGGAATTTGTGAACAAAGCCAGATTAGTAAAATTGAGAGAGGGCATTTCATTCCCTCCGCAGACCTTTTGTTCAAACTCTCCCAACGACTCGAAGTGCCATTAGATTATTTTTTTAATGAACAAATTGAAATTAAATCTAACCTCTCTAATTTCAAGCAATTATCTGCTCGACTATTAGATGATAGAAATTATGACGATTTGGAATATATTTATAGAATAGAGATTGAACGAAGTACTTTTCTAACACTAGAAGACCGAACTTACCTTGAATGGATTAAAGCTATTATTGACTTCTATCAATATGACAGTAAGTGTGAGGCTATTTCTTCATTGGAAAATATATTATTAAAAGTCTCCTCAAATACTCTGATTTATTTAAAGGCATTGAATACTCTATCTAATTTCTATTCCTTAGTGGGTCGTGAACAAGAATATGAGGCAAACTACTCTCATTTAATGGAGTTATATCAGACAAAAAATTTTGAGCATCAAGAGTTTTTATTTGGCTACATCAGAGTTCGTTACAACTACGCTCACTACCTAGTATCAAAGGGAAAATATAATGAAGCCATCCAAGAAGCTCTTGAGACGATTGAACTCTGTAAACAAAGACAGACAAGCTACCAACTGGCTCCTCTACTTATTCTTGTAGGAAATGCTGGAGCCAAATTTCTAGACAAAGAACAAGTCAAAAATTATTATATAGAAGCAAGAGAGCTGTGCAAGATTTATAACAATCCTTTAATGCTGATGAAGATAGAAAATTATTTGAAGGAATTAGATACTGTTTAGTTAATCTTGACATTATAGTTTTTCTGAAACGTTAAATAACCTGTAAGGCTGATAGTGAAATGAATACTATCAGCCTTATTTCAATTTATATTCTTCGAAAATCTCTTTTAAACCACGTCAGCTCTATCTGCNNTTTGATTTTCATTGAGTATTAGCCTCTCATGTTTGTTTAGCGTCTTAAAAAGACATTTGAGAAGATTAGAAACAGTTCTCTCTTTTCTCCTAGTATAATGATTGGTAGGAAGGGAGAGAAAAGATGAAATCAATGAGAATCTTATTTTTGTTAGCTTTAATTCAAATCAGTTTGAGTAGCTGTTTCCTATGGAAAGAATGCATCTTGTCCTTTAAACAAAGTACAGCTTTTTTTATTGGAAGTATGGTCTTCGTTTCAGGAATCTGTGCTGGAGTAAATTATCTTTATACTCGTAAGCAAGAAGTTCATAGTGTCCTAGCCAGTAAGAAGTCGGTGAAGCTTTTTTACAGTATGTTACTCTTAATTAATTTGTTAGGAGCTGTTCTTGTCTTGTCAGACAACTTGTTCATCAAAAATACGCTACAGCAAGAATTAGTTGACTTTTTATTGCCATCCTTTTTCTTTCTATTTGGGCTAGATTTGTTGATTTTTTTACCCTTAAAAAAATACATGCGCGATTTGCTTGCTATGCTAGACAGAAAAAAGACGGTGTTGGTGACTATTTTAGCAACACTTCTCTTCTTAAGAAATCCAATGACCATTGTCTCACTTCTGATTTATATTGGACTGGGTTTGTTTTTTGCAGCCTATCTTGTCCCAAATTCTGTTAAAAAGGAAGTTTCCTTTTATGGTCATATTTTCCGAGATCTTGTATTGGTCATTGCTACGCTCATTTTCTTTTAGAGAAAGCTTGTTTTTATGGATGTTATGATGGTAATACTCTTCGAAAATCTCTTCAAACTACGTCAGCTCTATCTGCAACAGTGTTTTGAGCAGCCTGCGGCGAGCTTCCTAGTTTGCTCTTTGATTTTCATTGAGTATAAGTTTAGTAGGAAAATAGACACAACAGAAAAGTTTTTGGTATAATAAGAGTATGTACACAAAAAATGAAGAAGAGCTACAAGCCTTAGGGGAGCGTTTGGGTCATCTATTAGAAAAGAATGATGTTTTAATCTTAACTGGAGAACTGGGTGCAGGTAAAACAACCTTTACTAAAGGACTTGCTAAAGGTTTACAGATTTCTCAAATGATTAAAAGTCCAACCTATACTATCGTAAGAGAGTATGAAGGCAGACTGCCACTTTATCACCTAGATGTTTATCGAATTGAAGGAGATGCGGATTCTATCGACTTGGATGAATTTCTCTTTGGTGGAGGCGTGACTGTTATTGAGTGGGGGAATCTCTTAGGAGATGCCTTGCCAGATACTTATTTAGAATTGGAAATTCTAAAAGAAGCAGATGGACGTCGTTTAAATTTTCAGGCAAAGGGTTTGCGTGCAGAAAAACTCTTAGAGGAGCTTCAACATGGAGTATGAATTGCTCATTAGAGAAGCAGAGCCTAAAGATGCAGCTGAATTAGTGGCCTTTTTAAATCGTGTAAGTTTGGAGACAGATTTTACCAGCCTAGACGGAGATGGTATTCTCTTGACCAGTGAGGAGATGGAAATATTCCTCAATAAGCAAGCTAGTTCGGACAATCAGATAACCTTACTTGCATTTTTAAATGATAAAATTGCTGGTATTGTAAATATTACAGCTGACCAGCGTAAGAGAGTCCATCATATTGGAGATCTCTTCATTGTGATTGGAAAAAGATATTGGAATAATGGCTTGGGAAGTTTGTTGCTAGAAGAAGCGATAGAGTGGGCACAAGCAAGTGGCATTCTACGTCGTCTCCAACTGACTGTTCAAACTCGTAATCAAGCAGCAGTTCATCTTTATCAAAAGCATGGCTTTGTCATTGAAGGTCGCCAAGAGCGTGGGGCATATATAGAAGAAGGGAAATTTATCGATGTTTACTTGATGGGTAAACTGATCGATTAGTAGAAATATGGTTAAAAAAATTATTGGAATGGTGCTAGCTTTACTTTCTGTAACTGTAGTAGGAGCAGGTATTTTTGCTTATACTATTTATCAACAAGGGACAGAAACCTTAGCTAAAACCTATAAAAAAATCGGCGAAGAAACCAAGGTTATTGAAGCGACTGAACCTTTGACCATTCTGTTAATGGGGGTTGATACTGGAAATGCTGAACGAACTGAAACTTGGGTCGGTAGAAGTGATAGCATGATCTTGATGACAGTGAATCCTAAAACGAAAAAAACAACGATGATGAGTTTAGAGCGGGATATTCTGACCCGCATTGAATCAGGGAATGGTCAGGCTCATGAAGCGAAACTGAATTCAGCATATGCAGATGGTGGAGCAGAGCTTGCTATAGAAACCATTCAAAAAATGATGAATATCCACATTGATCGCTATGTGATGGTCAATATGAAAGGGTTGCAAAAACTAGTGGATGCAGTAGGTGGTATTACAGTCAATAATACCCTAGGTTTCCCCATTTCTATCAGTGACCAAGAAGAATTTAATACCATTTCTATCGGTGTTGGGGAGCAACATATTGGGGGAGAAGAAGCTCTAGTCTATGCACGAATGCGTTACCAAGATCCTGAGGGAGATTATGGTCGTCAAAAACGTCAACGTGAAGTTATTCAAAAAGTCATGGAAAAAGCCCTCAGTTTAAATAGCGTTGGTCATTATCAAGAGATTCTAAAAGCTTTGAGTGACAATATGCAGACCAATATTGATTTGTCTGCAAAAAGTATCCCTAACTTGCTAGGCTATAAAGATTCATTTAAAACCATTGAAACTCAGCAGTTGCAGGGTGAAGGAGAGATGCTTCAAGGTGTTTCTTACCAGATTGTTTCGAGAGCACATATGTTGGAAATGCAAAATCTACTCCGACGTTCTTTGGGACAAGAAGAAGTCACTCAGCTTGAAACCAATGCGGTCTTATTTGAAGATTTATTTGGCAGAGCACCTGTTGGTGATGAAGAGAATTAACTTTTGATACAAATAAAAAATCAATCGTGGGAAATTTCCTGCGATTTTTTCAAAAAAATACGAATAGATAGGTAGGAGGAAACATGAAAGCAGAAATCATTGCTGTTGGAACAGAGATTTTGACAGGACAGATTGTCAACACCAATGCCCAGTTTTTATCGGAAAAACTAGCAGAGATTGGGGTAGACGTATATTTTCAGACGGCTGTAGGAGACAATGAAGCTCGTCTCTTGGCTTTGCTTGAGATTGCCAGTCAACGTAGCAGTCTGGTGATTTTGACAGGCGGTTTGGGACCAACTGAGGACGATTTGACCAAACAAACTCTAGCTAAATTTTTAGGGAAAGAATTAGTCTTCGATCCTCAGGCTCAGGAGAAGTTAGATGTCTTTTTCGCCCAGCGACCAGATTATGCCCGAACACCGAATAACGAAAGACAAGCCCAAATTGTAGAAGGAGCGACTCCACTGCCAAACGAAACGGGGCTGGCTGTGGGAGGAATACTAGAAGTAGATGGAGTGACCTACGTTGTCCTTCCAGGTCCACCAAGTGAATTGAAGCCTATGGTTTTAAACCAACTTCTACCTAAGTTGATGACAGGGAGCAAGCTGTATTCCCGAGTTCTTCGTTTCTTTGGAATTGGAGAAAGTCAGCTGGTTACGATTTTGGCTGATTTGATTGATAATCAGACAGATCCGACCTTGGCCCCCTATGCTAAGACAGGAGAAGTCACTCTGCGTCTGTCAACAAAGGCTAGCAGTCAAGAAGAGGCGAATCAAGCGCTGGATATCTTAGAAAACCAAATCTTGAATCGCCAAACTTTTGAAGGCCTTTCTTTACGAGAACTTTGCTATGGTTATGGGGAAGAGTCCAGCTTGGCCAGTATCGTAGTAGGAGAACTGAAAAAGCAAGGAAAAACCATCACGGCTGCAGAGAGCTTGACGGCAGGGCTTTTCCAAGCCAATGTAGCGGATTTTTCAGGAGCTTCAAGCATATTTAAGGGTGGTTTTGTGACCTATAGCTTGGAGGAAAAATCAAAGATGTTGGATATTCCTGCCAAGGATTTGGAAGAGCACGGTGTGGTGTCTGAATTTACAGCTCAGAAGATGGCTGAACAGGCGCGAATCAAAACCCAATCTGATTTTGGAATTAGTTTGACTGGAGTGGCAGGACCAGATAGCCTAGAAGGGCACCCAGCTGGGACAGTCTTCATAGGCTTGGCTCAAGAGCAAGGAACTGAGGTTATCAAGGTGAATATTGGAGGCAGAAGTCGAGCAGATGTACGACATATTGCGGTTATGCATGCCTTTAACCTAGTTCGCAAGGCTTTATTAAGTGACTAACTTTTGATATAATAGTAGATGGGTCTGAGAACCATTAGAATGTAGGAGAATAGAATGGCGAAAAAACCAAAAAAATTAGATGAAATTTCAAAAAAATTCGGGGCAGAACGTGAAAAAGCCTTGAATGACGCTCTTAAATTGATTGAGAAAGACTTTGGTAAGGGTTCAATCATGCGTTTGGGTGAACGTGCGGAGCAAAAGGTGCAAGTGATGAGCTCAGGTTCTTTGGCTCTTGACATTGCCCTTGGTTCAGGTGGTTATCCTAAGGGACGTATCATCGAAATCTATGGGCCAGAGTCATCTGGTAAGACAACGGTTGCCCTTCATGCAGTTGCGCAAGCGCAAAAAGAAGGTGGGATTGCAGCCTTTATTGATGCGGAGCATGCCCTTGACCCAGCTTATGCTGCGGCCCTTGGTGTCAACATTGACGAATTGCTCTTGTCACAACCAGACTCAGGAGAGCAAGGTCTTGAGATTGCAGGAAAATTGATTGATTCAGGTGCAGTTGATCTTGTCGTGGTCGACTCAGTTGCAGCCCTTGTTCCTCGTGCGGAAATTGATGGAGATATCGGAGATAGTCACGTTGGTTTGCAGGCTCGTATGATGAGCCAGGCTATGCGTAAGCTCGGTGCTTCTATCAATAAAACCAAAACAATTGCCATCTTTATCAACCAATTGCGTGAAAAAGTTGGAGTGATGTTTGGAAATCCAGAAACAACACCTGGTGGACGTGCTCTGAAATTCTATGCTTCAGTGCGTTTGGATGTTCGTGGTAATACACAAATTAAGGGAACTGGTGACCAAAAAGAAACCAATGTTGGTAAAGAAACTAAGATTAAGGTTGTAAAAAATAAGGTAGCTCCACCGTTTAAGGAAGCCGTAGTTGAAATTATGTACGGAGAAGGAATTTCTAAGACTGGTGAACTCTTGAAGATTGCAAGTGATTTGGATATCATCAAAAAAGCAGGAGCTTGGTACTCTTACAAGGATGAGAAAATCGGGCAAGGTTCTGAAAATGCTAAGAAATACTTGGCAGATCACCCAGAAGTCTTTGATGAAATTGATAAGCAAGTCCGTTCTAAATTTGGCTTGATTGATGGAGAAGAAGCTTCAGAACAAGATACTGAAAACAAAAAAGATGAAGCAGTTCAAGCAGATTCTGTGAATGAAGAAGTCACCCTTGATCTAGGCGATGAACTTGAAATCGAAATTGAAGAATAAGCTGTTAAAGTAGTGGAGAAAATCCGCTACTTTTTCGATTCCTTATTCTGGTTTTCTGCTCACGCATAGTTTGCTGTTTCTTGTCGCTCCACTAGAAAGCTGATATAATAGCCTTATGAATAAAAAACGAACAGTGGACCTGATTCATGGTTCGATTCTTCCCTCGCTCTTAAGCTTCGCCTTCCCAATCTTGCTATCAAATATTTTTCAACAGCTCTATAACACTGCTGATGTCTTGATTGTTGGACGTTTTCTTGGACAAGACTCCTTGGCTGCAGTAGGGGCGACAACAGCGATTTTTGACCTGATTGTAGGTTTTACTCTTGGTGTTGGAAATGGCATGGGAATTGTCATTGCCCGTTATTATGGAGCTCGGAATTTCACTAAAATCAAGGAAGCAGTAGCAGCCACCTGGATTTTAGGGGCTCTTTTGAGTATTGTAGTGATGTTGCTGGGCTTTCTTGGTTTGTATCCTCTTTTACAGTACCTAGATACTCCTGCAGAAATTCTTCATCAATCTTATCAATATATTTCTATGATTGTGACCTGTGTTGGTGTCAGCTTTGCTTATAATCTTTTTGCAGGCTTGTTGCGGTCTATTGGGGACAGTCTAGCTGCCCTTGGATTTTTGATTTTTTCTGCCTTGGTCAATGTGGTTTTGGATCTCTATTTTATTACGCAACTGCAACTGGGGGTTCAATCTGCGGGCCTTGCCACCATCATTTCGCAGGGCTTATCAGCGGTTCTCTGCTTTTATTATATCCGTAAGAGTGTGCCAGAACTTTTGCCTCAGCGCAAGCATTTCAAATGGGACAAGGCCTTATACGCCGATCTCTTGGAGCAAGGTTTGGCTATGGGCTTGATGAGTTCAATTGTATCTATCGGCAGTGTGATTTTACAGTCTTCTGTTAATACCTTTGGTGCAGTGATTATTAGTGCCCAGACGGCAGCTCGACGTATTATGGCCTTCGCCCTTCTTCCTATGACCGCTATTTCTGCATCAATGACGACCTTTGCTTCTCAGAATCTAGGAGCTAAGCGACCAGACCGCATTGTTCAAGGTCTTCGAATCGGCAGTCGTTTGAGTATGTTCTGGGCAGTTTTTGTTTGTGTCTTCCTCTTTTTTGCCAGTCCAGCCTTGGTTTCCTTCTTGGCTAGTTCGACAGATGGTTACTTGATAGAAAATGGCAGTCTCTACTTGCAAATCAGTTCATCCTTTTATCCCATTTTGAGCCTCTTGTTGATTTATCGCAATTGCTTGCAGGGCTTGGGGCAAAAGATCCTTCCTCTAGTTTCTAGCTTTATTGAACTAATCGGGAAAATCGCTTTTGTGGTTTTGATTATTCCTTGGGCAGGATATAAGGGTGTTATCCTTTGTGAACCTCTTATCTGGGTTGCCATGACCACACAACTGTACTTTTCGCTTTTCCGTCACCCCTTGATAAAAGAAGGCAAGACCATCTTGGCAACAAAAGTGTCATCCTAGCTTGATTTACTGAATAAAATCTATTTCCTTTAGTGAAAATCGAAAAAACTTGAGTTCTCCTCTTTAGTTTGGTCTTGAAAATAGTTTAATAGACTTTTGACTTCTTTTATATGATATAATAAAGTATAGTATTTATGAAAAGGACATATAGAGACTGTAAAAATATACTTTTGAAAAGCTTTTTAGTCTGGGGTGTTATTGTAGATAGAATGCAGATCTTGCCAGTCCTATTTACAGTGTCAAAATAGTGCGTTTTAAAGTTCTACCTACAAGCCTAATCGTGACTAAGATTGTCTTCTTTGCAAGGTATAAATAAAGGAGTTTCTGATTCTGTATTGTAAAAAATGAGTTGTCTTAATCGATAAGGAGTAGAATATGGAAATTGATGTGAGTAAATTAAGAACAGATTTGCCTCAAGTCGGCGTGCAACCATATAGGCAAGTCCATGCCCATTCCACAGGCAACCGTAACTCAACGGTGCAAAATGAGGCTGACTACCATTACAGAAAAGATCCTGAATTGGGCTTCTTTTCACACGTAGTCGGTAATGGTCGTGTTATGCAGGTAGGACCTGTTGATAATGGTGCCTGGGACGTTGGGGGCGGTTGGAATGCAGAAGGTTATGCACAAGTTGAACTGATTGAAAGTCATGAATCAAAAGAAGAGTTTCTGATTGACTATCGCCTCTATATCGAACTCTTGCGCAATCTAGCAGACGAGGCTGGGATACCTAAAACGCTTGATACTGCTGATTTAGCAGGTATCAAGACACACGAATACTGCACCAATAACCAACCCGATAATAACTCAGATCACATTGACCCCTATCCTTATCTTGCCAAATGGGGTATTAGCCGTGAGAAGTTTAAGCAGGATGTTGAAAACGGCTTGACGATTGAAGCAGGATGGCAACAGAACGATACTGGCACCTGGTATGTACACTCAGATGGTTCTTATCCAAAAGATAAGTTTGAGAAAGTAAATGGTACTTGGTATTACTTTGACGGTTCAGGATATATGCTTGCAGACCGTTGGAAGAAGCACATAGACGGCAACTGGTACTGGTTTGATCAGTCAGGCGAAATGGCTACAGGCTGGAAGAAAATCGCTGAGAAGTGGTACTATTTCGATGGAGAAGGTGCTATGAAAACAGGCTGGATCAAATACAAGGAGACTTGGTACTATCTTGATAGTCAAAATGGGGACATGGTTTCCAATGCCTTTGTCAAATCAAATGATGGCTGGTATTACCTTAAAGAAGATGGTACGATAGCAGAAAAACCAGAATTTACAGTCGAGCCTGAAGGCTTGATAACAGTAAAATAATAATGGAATGTCTTTCAAATCAGAACAGCGCATATTATTAGGTCTTGAAAAGCCTTAATAGTATGCGTTTTCTGGTGGAGATATTTACTTCAATTTTTGCTACTATATTAAATAAAAATCAAAAAGCAAACTAGAAAGTTATGCTCAAATAAAATCTAAATTTGACAATGTAAACCGAATCGGATAGCTTTAAGTACTGTTTTGAGGTTGAAGATACGATTTTTGATAGGAACTCATCAAATAGGTTTAATATTATCAATTTTGGATTTTTAAGCAGTATCAATAAATTGCTTCCTTGTTTTGTCATAATTTTTTTATTTAAAAAATTGACTTTATGACAAGAGTGTGCTATTCTTTTTATGAGAGGTGTATGAATATGATAAATGTATGTGATGTTGGAAAAAGAATAAAAGAACTTAGAATATCTTCAAATCTTACTCAAGATAAGATTGCTGAATATTTGTCTTTGAATCAAAGCATGATTGCCAAAATGGAAAAAGGTGAAAGGAATATCACGTCGGATGTTATTGAGAAACTATCTGCTCTATTTTGCTGTACGGTTGAATATCTTTTGTTTGGCGAACAAGCTGAACAACAGTGTGTCATATCGTTTAGAAAAAATAAAATAGTAGACCAAGATCTTAAAGTTTTAGCGAAAATCAATAAAATTGTATTGAATCAATTTGAGATAGATCAGCTATTGGAGACAAAATAAATGATTGATAAAATGGATTTAAGTAATAAAGCTTCAAATCTTAGAAAAAAGTTGGGAGCTGATGGTGAAGCGCCGATAGATATTTTTAAATTGGTACAAAAGATAGAAAATTTGACGCTGGTATTTTATGGACTCGGAAAGAATATTAGCGGAGTCTGTTATAAAGGAACTCAGTCCAGTCTCATTGTAATCAATTCAGACATGTCATTAGGAAGACAAAGATTTTCTTTAGCACATGAACTGTATCATCTTTATTATGATGAGGTGAAGAAGAGTTCAGTCAGTCTTATCTTGATTGGTGAAGGAGATGAAACTGAAAGAAAAGCGGATCAGTTTGCTTCTTATTTTTTAATTTCCCCATCTTCACTGTATAGGATGGTTGAGGAAATCAGAGAAAATGCCAATAGAACTCATCTTGAAGTAGAAGATATTATAAAATTAGGTCAGTTTTATGGTATCAGTCATAAAGCTATGTTATATAGATTGCGGAATGATGGATACCTTGACGCAGAAGAAATTAAAAATATGGATATTAGTGTTATAGAGACAGCTTCAAGATTAGGCTATGATACAAGTTTATATCGTCCTTTGTCAGAAAGTAAAAAGGAAATGGTATTAGGACACTATATTAAATCGACTGAACAACTTTTAGAAAATAACAGAATTTCGCAAGGGAAGTATGAGGAACTGCTACTAGATGCTTTCAGATATGATATTGTATATGGGCTAGATGAAGAGGGGGAGTTGTCGTTTGACTAGTCGTGTATTTATTGATACAGATTGTATTTCAGCATTTTTATGGGTTGGCACTGAACATCTTTTAGAAAAGCTCTATTCGGGTAAAATTGTTATTCCACAAGAGGTGTATGATGAAATCAATATACCTACAATTCCCCATTTAAAATCTAGGATAGACCAGTTGGTAGCTAAGGGTTCAGCTGAGATTGTGAGCATAGACATTGGAACTGAGGAATACGCATTATATAGAGATTTAACAAGAAATCATGATAGTAACAAGGTTATTGGTAAGGGAGAAGCGGCTTCTATTTCCTTAGCGAAAAAGCATAATGGGATATTAGGAAGTAATAACCTAAGAGATGTTCAACCATATGTAGAAGAATTTTCTTTAGAACATATGACAACAGGAGATATACTGGTTGAAGCCTTTAAGGCAAAATTAATTACTGAACAAGAGGGGAATAATATTTGGAATAATATGATTAAAAAAAGAAGGAAACTTGGGGCGGATTCTTTTTCAGACTATCTTCGTGGAAGTGTTCATCAAAATAGACAAAAATAAATTTGGATAAATCGAACTCACTATTCAGTAGGTATATGAGCAATTCGAAGAAGAAAAGTGTCAAATTGAGCCTATAAGAGTAGAGATGACCTACATAGGGGATGAGAGAAAAGTTGTCCTTGAAGTTTTCCTGAACTATCAGTCGCATATCAAACGATATGTGGGGTGATGTGAGAGGGGATAGCGAGTAGTTTTTAGTTGTTTTATCAAAAAACTTGTATTTTATCATACTGAATGATAAAATACAAGAAAAATAGTAGAATAAAGGAAAGCTTTTCTAAAATGTGTATCTCCCCACAGGATTCGTTCTTGTGGGATTTTTTTCGTTAAGGAAAGCGATAAATATTGACTTTTTTAAAGAAAGATGTCATAATTAAGTTGGAAAAAACGTAAAAGTATCACTTTTCTCGTTATCCCGACTCCCAAAACGTCGTTAAACCGCTCGGCAATCCATGGAGACATGGACACATAGTAGTAAGCACGCTATGTGGCTTGGCAGAGCTAAAAACTGTTCCCTTGCGATAAGCCTAATAAGCACAACATAGGGAGTTAGAGAAGCCGACTCTAATCATCCACTTTGGGCAGTAGTGAGAACTGCCCCGTGCTTTTTTTTATTTTGAGAAAATATGGAGTTTGTCGTTGAAATTACTTGATTGTATTTTAGATTATCAAGAGAAATTCGATGGAAAAACATGTCAAGTATCAACGAATTATAAGTATTTAGAGACTTTCGAAGTAGATTTTTGCTTGACTGATTTACATCATTTATTTGGCTTGCACAAAATCACACGAGATTATGCTAGTCAAACAATACCTGCTATTCAAGCTGGTGTTTTTATTTTGGAAGAATATAAAAATAATCCCATGTACAACGATGTTATAGAAAGGATATCTTTGTATAGTTTTATCGGTGATATCTTCTATTCTAAGATAACAAGTTGTTGTATCCTAGCCAAAGATTTATCTAAAAACACTATGAAGTTGGACGTCATATTTTTTGAAGATAGAAACAAAAGATCCGCAATTTTAGGTTTACGAAGAGATAAAAGTGGAGTGTTTAAACCGGTTACTCTACATTTTACAAGCGCTAAGAAATATGCTAAAGTTCGTAAAACAGATGTGAAAGAAATTAAATGGTTATAAAAAAAACTTTTTGCAGGCTTCGGCTTGCGTTTTTTTGTTTGATAAAATTAAAAAAATGTACAAAAATAAGTAGAATTGAAAACAGGAAAAAACACCTCCTTTCGATTCGCCAAGCCTCTTCGCAAGGCAATGAGGGGGCGGAGAGACGCGCTCGTCAACAGAAGTATCTCATTGGAAATGTTGCTCACTTTTTTAGTGAGCTTTTTATTTAAGGAATAGGAATGAAAAGTAAGAAGTTAAAATTATACTCAATG
>NZ_VMMJ01000041.1:0-1325 GCF_013277145.1 Streptococcus sp. 3705
GTAGAAGGAACTACAGAAGTAACTTACGTTTATGAAAAAGCAGGACAAGTAGTAGTTCACTACACTGATGAAAAAGGTAACACTATTCAAGTGGACGCTGTTGATACAAAAGACGGTAAACCAAATTCAGACTACAACACTGCAGATAACGACATGAAACCAAATCGTATCACTACTCCAGAAGGAAAAGTATACGAATTGGTCGACGCTTCAACTAAAGGAAATGAAACAGGTAAGGTTGTTGCTGGAGAAACAACAGAAGTAACATACGTTTATAAAGAAGTAACTGGTGATGTAGTAGTTCACTACGTTGACACAGAAGGTAATGTAATCGCTGAAGATAAAGAAGATACTAAAGGTGCTTCTCTGAACGCTAAATATGATACAACTGACAACAAACCAGAGAAAATCGAAAAAGACGGAACTGTGTACTACTTAACAGAAAAAGCACTTAAAGACGGTTCTAAAGAAACTGGAGATGTAGTAGAAGGTAAAACAGAAGTAACTTACGTTTACGAAAAAGCAGGACAAGTAGTAGTTCACTACACTGATGAAAAAGGTAACACTATTCAAGTGGACGCTGTTGATACAAAAGACGGTAAACCAAATTCAGACTACAACACATCTGATAACGGAATGAAGCCAACTCGTATCACAACTGCAGAAGGGAAAGTATACGAATTAGTACCAACAGCAACTAAAGGTGACGAAATAGGTAAAGTAGTAGCAGGACAAACTCTTGAAGTAACTTATGTTTACCAAGAAGTTAAAGGGAATGTCATCGTTAAATTCCAAGATACAGAAGGAAATACCATCTCAGAAGATGAAAATGATGAAACAAATGCTTCTCTTAATACAAACTACAACACGTCAGAACATAAGAAAGCGACTATCGTAAAAGATGGTGTCACTTACTATCTAACTGATAAAGCCCTAAAAGACGGCTCTAAACCAGAAGAAGGTTCTGTTGTAGAAGGAACTACAGAAGTAACGTATGTCTATGAAAAAGCGGGTTCAGTCATCGTTAACTACCAAACAGAAGATGGAACTCCATTAGTAGGAACTGCAGATGGTGCTAATGTAGAATCAGGTGTAAAAGACACAACAGACGCTAAAGCAGGAACTGACTATAATACTGCAGACAACGGAATGAAACCAAGCCGTATCACAACTGCAGAAGGAAAAGTATACAAATTGGTTGAAGCTTCAACTAAAGGAAATGAAACAGGCAAGGTTGTAGCAGGACAAACTCTTGAAGTGACCTATGTTTATATTCTGGAAAATGTCGTACCAGAGCCTAAACCAGAACCTAAGCCAGAACCTAA
>NZ_VMMJ01000042.1:0-1689 GCF_013277145.1 Streptococcus sp. 3705
ATAAACTATGAGCCTTTTGTGCCATATTTTTCTCCTTTCGCTTTACAATTGACTTGAACACCTTTATTGTATCGCGTTCGGAGTTTTTGGGGTATAACCTTCGACGCGCACCCGCATAGCGAGTGGTTTTTTTGTCTCGCACCTAACGGAGCGAGACGGACTGAAAGTCACATAAAAAAAAGTTGGAGCTCAGTACTCCAACTTTTCTATTAAAATGTTTGGCGTTTAGCTTTACGCTCTGCACGACCGCGAGCACGACTTTCTGCACGCTTGGTTTTGCGGCGCTTTTCATCAACCGCCCATTGAATTTTCTTCTTATAACCCG
The DNA here is from genome assembly GCF_013277145.1 of Streptococcus sp. 3705. Lineage (GTDB taxonomy): Bacteria > Bacillota > Bacilli > Lactobacillales > Streptococcaceae > Streptococcus. Next base: position 326 of record NZ_VMMJ01000042.1, read on the forward strand.
GTTTGACTTTTTTCTTTTTCTTTTTAACCAGACCAATCATTTCGATATCAAGCTTATCTTGTTTTTTCTCACGGTTGGCACGACGATCACGGTCATAGGTATCTTGAAATTCCCCGTCTTTGACCATCTTCGGAGTAAATTTAATTCCTAATTTCTCCAACTCACGGATATCCGAGTCATCGCTTGGCTGATAAAGGGTAATAGCTGTACCTGGTAGGCCATTGCGTCCGGTACGACCAACACGGTGTACAAAGAAAGACAAGTCTTGCGGAATGGCATCATTGATGACATGGCTGACACCTTCAATGTCAATTCCACGCGCTGCCAAATCTGTTGCGACAATGTACTCAAAATCCAGATTTTTCACCTGATTCATAATACGCTTGCGCTCACGAGGGGCAATATCTCCATGAATCTTCGCTACCTTCAATCCTTGAGCAGTCAGATATGAATGCAATTCATCAGCACGTGTCTTAGTATTGACAAAAATCATTGCCAAATAAGGCTGCATCAACTGAGTCAACTGGTAAATTTGAGCATTCTTATCACGTCCCTTAGTAGAAATCAACCAATTATCAATGGTATCAGAAATGACCGTTTTGGTCTTGATTTTCTCCATGACAGGATTTGACAAGTATTTTTTCAAGAATGGTTGCAGTTTTTGTGGAATAGTCGCTGAGAAGACCATGAATTGCAAGTCTTTTGGAAGACTGCCAGCAATCTTATCAACAGTTTCCAAGAATCCCATATCCAAGGTCATGTCTGCTTCATCAACAACAAAGGTCTTGGCCTTGTGAATAGCCAAATCACCGGATTTAACCAAGTCGTAAATACGGCCTGGTGTTCCAATAACAATATGAGGCTGATTGCTTGCCAATTTCTCAATCTGACGAGCCTTATCCGTACCACCCACATAATTAACCACACGAACTTCCACTTCTGAGTGGGTTGCAATCTGACGAGCTGCTTGGTAAATTTGAGTAGCCAACTCACGGCTAGGTACAGTGATTACTGCTTGTACACTATCGCTAGATTCATCTAATTGCTGGAAAATCGGTAACAAGAAAGTATGAGTCTTACCTGAACCTGTTTTTGATTCTCCAACCAAATCTCTGCCTGCCAAGACAATGGGAATCAACTTATCTTGTACCTCTGTTGGAGTTGTAAATTTCAACTCCTGCAAGGCTTCTCTAATATAGTTTTTAAATTGAAATTTCGTAAATGACATAATATCCTCGATTCTATCTATCTTATCAATTATACCACATTTTATTCCATTTCAGTAGCCTCACTCATTTATACTCAATGAAAATCAAAGAGCAAACTAGGAAGCTAGCCGCAGGCTGTACTTGAGTACGGCAAGG
>NZ_VMMJ01000043.1:0-6847 GCF_013277145.1 Streptococcus sp. 3705
ATCTTCTTATAGCCACAATTCTGTCTTCTTTTAGGACATCCATTACAGACAAAGGGAGCTTTGTCGAGTAGAGGGCAAGGAAGGTTATGGCATGTAGACTCTCGGATTTGTCTGTTTCGTTTGACTTCTTTAGAAACAGTAGTTGGGTCTTTTAGAATGGATTGTCCAATAGCTTTGAAGGTTTCACCGCGCTCTAAGCCCAATTGGATATCATTACGGTCTGAAAGGGTAAGGTGTTTATGTTTTGTCATAGTGAGCCTCGTTTCTAACTCAAACGTCTCATACTTAATTCCACCATAAAAATCCGTTTTAGACTAATTTCCACTTTGGTTAGGCAAGTGGAAGTTACTTTGAGAAGTTAGCTAAAAAAGAAACTAACATAGAAAAACAATGCCCGTACTTGCAATTAAACTTAAATAGTTATATAATAGGTTTGTTGAAAGGTGATTTGTAGTGATTCAAGTTACTCTTTTCACAATAAAAATTTCATGATTTTCATAAGGAGGAAATCACTAATGGTAGTTAAAGTTGGTATTAACGGTTTCGGACGTATCGGTCGTCTTGCTTTCCGTCGTATCCAAAACGTAGAAGGTGTTGAAGTTACTCGTATCAACGACCTTACAGATCCAGTTATGCTTGCACACTTGTTGAAATACGACACAACTCAAGGTCGTTTCGACGGTACTGTTGAAGTTAAAGAAGGCGGATTTGAAGTTAACGGTAAATTCATCAAAGTTTCTGCTGAACGTGATCCAGAACAAATCGACTGGGCTAACGACGGTGTAGAAATCGTTCTTGAAGCTACTGGTTTCTTTGCTAAGAAAGCAGCTGCTGAAAAACACTTGCACGCTGGTGGAGCTAAAAAAGTTGTTATCACTGCTCCTGGTGGAAACGACGTTAAAACAGTTGTATTCAACACTAACCACGACGTTCTTGACGGTACTGAAACAGTTATCTCAGGTGCTTCATGTACTACAAACTGCTTGGCTCCTATGGCTAAAGCTCTTCAAGATAACTTTGGTGTTGTAGAAGGATTGATGACTACTATCCACGCTTACACTGGTGACCAAATGATTCTTGACGGACCACACCGTGGTGGTGACCTTCGCCGTGCTCGCGCTGGTGCTGTAAACATCGTTCCTAACTCAACTGGTGCTGCGAAAGCTATCGGTCTTGTAATCCCAGAATTGAACGGTAAATTGGACGGAGCTGCTCAACGTGTTCCTGTTCCAGCAGGTTCTGTAACTGAGTTGGTAGCAGTTCTTGAAAAGAACGTTACTGTTGACGAAGTGAACGCAGCTATGAAAGCAGCTTCAAACGAATCATACGGATACACTGAAGATCCAATCGTATCTTCAGATATCCTAGGTATGTCTTACGGTTCATTGTTTGACGCAACTCAAACTAAAGTTCTTGACGTTGACGGTAAACAATTGGTTAAAGTTGTATCATGGTACGACAACGAAATGTCATACACTGCACAACTTGTTCGTACTCTTGAATACTTCGCAAAAATTGCTAAATAATTCATGAGTCGATAAAAAGCAAGGCCTCTTGGTCTTGCTTTTCTTATATGGAAAAATGGATGACACAATCATCCATTCTTTTTTATTTCTCTTTCGAAAGTATCTGAAAGGGCAGTGAAGCTTAATTTTTCTAATGTAAGTGGATGGGTAAAGGAAAGTCGGAAGGCATGAAGCATAAGCCGACTTATCTTTGAATTGCTGTTATAGAGAGGGTCGCCCAAAATAGGGAAGTTATGATGCGAAAGGTGTACACGGATTTGATGGGTTCGACCTGTCTTTAGTTTGCAATGAACCAAGGAAGTCTTGTTTTGGAATTGCTTTAATCTGCTTACATGTGTTTCAGCATATTGCCCATTTTTTGTATCAACTATTCGCTTTCTGCGGTCATGGCGATCACGTCCGATTTTGTCTCTGAAAACAAGTTCTTTGCTGTTGATATTTCCGTCAACGAGTGCCCAATATTCCCTAGAAATCTCTTTTTTCTCCAATAAGCGGTTGAGAATGGGCAGGATAAAAGGATTTTTGGCAAAGAGAACTAAGCCACTGGTTTCCATGTCCAGACGATGAACGACATAGCAGGTTTGGTCAACGTAGGCACTGACATGGTTAAGAAGAGCGATTTCGTTTGGCTGGTTACCGTGGGTTTTCATACCCTCTGGTTTGTTGACAATAACTAAGTGTTGATCTTGATAAACTTCCTGAACGAGGTTTGGGTTGCCCCAAGGAATTTCTTTTTCGGGATAATCTTCCTCGTCAAAAGTCAACTGGCAAACATCTCCAGGACTTACCATCTCGTTCCAGTGAACTTCTTCTTGATTTATCAAAATGTGTTTCTTGATTCTCAAAAAATGACGGATTTTTCTAGGGATGAGGAGTTGTTCCTCCAGTAATTGCTTAACCGTCATTTGAGGTAAAGAGGCGGGTAATGTAAATGTGAATTGCATACAGATATTGTAACAAAAAAAGCCCTATTTGGATAGGAAATAGCTAAATTCTTGTCTTCCTATGATGAAGATGATAAAATAAACGCATGAAATTAGATAAATTGTTTGAGAAATTTCTTTCTCTTTTTAAAAAAGAAACAAGTGAACTAGAGGACTCTGATTCTACTAGCTTACGTCGCTCTCGCAGTGATCGAAAAAAATTAGCCCAAGTAGGTCCAATTCGAAAATTCTGGCGTCGCTATCATCTAACAAAGATTGTCCTTATACTAGGTTTGAGTGCAGGCTTGCTAGTTGGAACCTATTTGTTTGCTGTAGCTAAGTCAACCAATGTCAATGATTTGCAAAATGCCTTGAAAACTCGAACTATCATTTTTGACCGTGAAGAAAAAGAGGCTGGTGCCTTGTCTGGTCAAAAGGGAACCTACGTTGAGCTGACTGACATCAGTAAAAACTTGCAGAATGCTGTTATTGCGACAGAAGACCGCTCTTTCTATAAAAATGACGGGATTAACTATGGTCGTTTCTTCTTGGCGATTGTCACTGCTGGTCGTTCAGGTGGTGGTTCTACTATTACCCAACAGCTAGCTAAAAATGCCTATTTGTCACAGGATCAAACTGTTGAGAGAAAAGCGAAAGAATTTTTCTTGGCTTTAGAATTAACAAAAAAATATAGTAAGGATCAAATTCTAACCATGTACCTTAACAACGCTTATTTTGGAAATGGTGTGTGGGGTGTAGAAGATGCGAGTAAGAAATACTTTGGAGTTTCTGCGTCAGAAGTGAGTTTGGATCAAGCTGCGACTCTGGCAGGGATGCTCAAAGGACCGGAACTGTATAATCCTTTGAATTCCGTACAAGATTCGACTAATCGTCGCGACACTGTCTTACAAAATATGGTTGCAGCAGGATATATTGATAAAAACCAAGAAACCGAAGCTGCAGAAGTTGATATGACTTCGCAATTGCACGATAAGTATGAAGGGAAAATCTCAGATTACCGCTATCCTTCTTACTTTGATGCGGTGGTTAATGAAGCTGTTTCCAAGTATAATCTAACAGAGGAAGAGATTGTCAATAATGGCTACCGTATTTACACAGAGCTGGACCAAAACTATCAAGCAAATATGCAGGTTGTCTATGAAAATACATCGCTATTTCCGAGGGCAGAGGATGGAACATTTGCACAATCAGGAAGTGTAGCTCTTGAACCGAAAACAGGAGGAGTTCGTGGAGTTGTCGGTCAAGTTGCTGACAATGATAAAACTGGATTCCGAAATTTCAACTATGCAACCCAATCAAAACGTAGCCCTGGTTCTACAATTAAGCCTTTAGTTGTTTATACGCCTGCAGTTGAAGCAGGTTGGGCTTTGAACAAGCTCTTGGATAACCATACCATGCAGTATAACAGCTATAAGGTTGATAACTATGCAGGAATCAAAACGAGTCGAGAAGTTCCTATGTATCAAGCCTTGGCAGAATCGCTTAATCTACCTGCTGTTGCCACTGTTAATGATTTGGGCCTTGATAAAGCTTTTGAGGCAGGCGAAAAATTTGGACTCAACATGGAAAAGATAGACCGTGTTCTTGGTGTCGCTTTAGGAAGCGGTGTTGAAACCAACCCTCTGCAAATGGCTCAAGCATACGCTGCCTTTGCAAATGAAGGTTTAATGCCGGAAGCTCATTTTATTAGTAGAATTGAAAATGCTAGTGGTCAGGTTATTGCGAGCCATAAAAATTCACAAAAACGAGTGATTGATAAAGCTGTAGCTGACAAGATGACTAGTATGATGTTGGGGACGTTTACTAACGGTACCGGTATTAGTTCATCGCCTGCAGATTATGTTATGGCAGGGAAAACTGGTACAACCGAAGCTGTTTTTAATCCTGAATACACAAGTGACCAGTGGGTAATTGGCTATACTCCGGATGTAGTGATTAGTCACTGGCTTGGTTTTCCGACCACTGATGAAAATCACTATCTAGCAGGATCTACTTCAAATGGTGCAGCCCATGTCTTTAGAAACATTGCCAATACCATTTTACCTTATACGCCAGGAAGTACCTTCACAGTTGAAAATGCATATAAGAAAAATGGAATTGCACCAGCTAACACAAAAAGACAAGTACAAACCAATGATAATAGCCAGACAGATGATAATTTGTCTGATATTCGAGGACGTGCGCAAAGTCTAGTAGATGAGGCTAGCCGGGCTATCTCAGATGCGAAGATTAAGGAAAAGGCTCAAACAATATGGGATTCGGTAGTCAATCTATTTCGCTAAGATGCTTGTCAAAGCCTAGCTTTCTTGTTATAATAGATAAGATGGAGGCGTTATGGCACTAAAAAAAGCAAGCCTAGCTTGTGCGGTTTGTGGTTCGAGAAACTATTCAATCAAGATTAGTGGAAACCCCAAGCCTACACGACTAGAAGTAAATAAATTTTGTAAGCATTGTGGTAAGTACACTACACACAGAGAAACGAGATAGGAGAGAGCGATGCGTTTTATTGGAGATATTTTTAGACTTCTTAAAGACACAACATGGCCAACTCGCAAGGAAAGCTGGAGAGATTTTCGTTCTATCATGGAATACACAGCTTTCTTTGTAGTAATTATTTACATTTTTGACCAGTTGATTGTTTCAGGTTTGATTCGATTTATTAACATTTTTTAGAAGGTTAGTGGAGTTATTTACACTAGAAATCTTCTATTTATGAAAGGAAATATCATGGATAGTTTTGATAAAGGGTGGTTTGTTTTACAAACTTATTCTGGTTATGAAAATAAGGTAAAAGAAAATCTATTACAACGTGCACAAACCTATAATATGTTGGATAATATTCTACGCGTTGAAATTCCAACACAAACTGTGCAAGTTGAAAAAAATGGAAAGAGAAAAGAAGTAGAAGAAAATCGCTTTCCAGGTTATGTTCTTGTAGAAATGGTGATGACAGATGAAGCTTGGTTTGTTGTGCGAAACACACCAAATGTTACAGGATTTGTCGGATCACACGGGAACAGATCAAAACCAACTCCATTATTGGAACAAGAAATTCGTGACATTTTGGTATCTATGGGACAAACTGTACAAGAATTTGATTTCGATGTTGAGGTTGGTCAAACTGTACGTATTATTGATGGCGCTTTTGCAGACTACACTGGTAAGATTACAGAAATTGATAATAATAAAGTGAAAATGATTATCTCTATGTTTGGTAATGACACAGTTGCAGAAGTAAACCTAAACCAAATTGCGGAATTATAACCCTAAGAGAGGCTTGTCCTCTCTTTTTTGTGCAGTTTAGACGGTGTAGGGAACAGAACGGGGGAAATAACCAAATTAGCTTCATGATTTGTTAAACTGTAAATAGAAAGGAGAACATGATGCTTAAAGAATTGTATGAAGAAGTCCAGGGGAGTGTATATAAGTGTAGAAATGAATATTACCTTCATTTGTGGGAGTTATCGGACTGGGATCAAGAGGGAATGATATGTCTACATGAATTGATTAGTAGAGAAGAAGGGCTGGTAGAAGATATCCCACGCTTACGTAAATATTTCAAAACAAAATTCCGGAATCGAATTTTAGATTATCTCCGTAAGCAAGAAAGCCACAAACGAAGATATAATAAAGAACCCTATGAAGAAGTGGGTGAAATCAGTCATCGTATAAGTGAGGGCGGTCTGTGGCTAGATGATTATTATCTCTTTCATGAAACCCTAAGAGATTATAGAAACAAACAAAGTAAAGAGCAACAAGAAGAGCTAGAACGCGTCTTAAGAAATGAACGATTCCGAGGTCGTCAAAGAGTATTAAGAGACTTACGTATTGTGTTTAAAGAGTTTGACATCTGTACTCATTAGGAATTCATGCAAAAAAAAATTAATAAAAAATTTTAAAAAAGGTGTTGACAAGTCAGAAAAAGCCTGTATAATAGTAAGAGTTGAAAATAACAACTCTGGTCCGTTGGTCAAGGGGTTAAGACACCGCCTTTTCACGGCGGTAACACGGGTTCGAATCCCGTACGGACTATGGTATGTTGCGGTTGGAACACTTGATGAAAAAAAGTTTCAAAAAAACTTAAAAAAGTTTCAAAAAAGTGTTGACAAGCGAAAGTGACTGTGATATACTGATATAGTTGTCGCTTGAGAGAAGCGAGTGACAAAGACCTTTGAAAACTGAACAAGACGAACCAATGTGCAGGGCACTACAACTAAGGTTGTAGTACTGAACAATGAAAAAACAATAAATCTGTCAGTGACAGAAATGAGTGAGAACTCAAACTTTTAATGAGAGTTTGATCCTGGCTCAGGACGAACGCTGGCGGCGTGCCTAATACATGCAAGTAGAACGCTGGAGGAGAAGCTTGCTTCTCTG
>NZ_VMMJ01000005.1:0-34440 GCF_013277145.1 Streptococcus sp. 3705
GTGACAACTATATCAGTATATCACAGTCACTTTCGCTTGTCAACACTTTTTTGAAACTTTTTTAAGTTTTTTTGAAACTTTTTTTCATCAAGTGTTCCAACCGCAACATACCATAGTCCGTACGGGATTCGAACCCGTGTTACCGCCGTGAAAAGGCGGTGTCTTAACCCCTTGACCAACGGACCAGAGTTGTTATTTTCAACTCTTACTATTATACAGCCTTTTTGTTTTTTGTCAACTACTTTTTTAAACTTTTTTTACTTTTTTGCATTGGGTAACTTCTCAAAGTAACTTCCACCATAGCGGAACTTAATCTGAAACGCTTTCAGATGAGGGGATTTTGTGCGCTCTTTTTTCGATTCATTTTGGCTACAAAAGCAATGAAATCAAGCATTAGCAAAACCAGTAGAACTTACCCTGACACGAATTTCCACTGGTTTTTACGATTTTTATCAGACTAACTTCCACTTGGATTAGCAGTAGAACTTAGTTTGGGAATTTACCAATTTTTCAATTCTTTTCAAGTACAGTTTTTCAAATTATAGTAAAAAGAGCCAGAATTGTACTGACCCTTCTATTGCTCTTTAAACTTAGAAGCACGTTCTTCTCCCCACCAATAGGGCATTAGTTCTGCGATTTTCACTGTCTTTCTTCTATCGTAGTCCATCATGAATTCTGCATCCTTATTTTCAGCGTTCAACTCTAAGAGGAACTCTCTGCAAGCTCCACAGGGCATTCCTGAACTTCCACCATAAGGTGGTTTGTCTCGAAAGGCTAATACTTTTTTAACCTTAGTTTGTCCTGAAAATTGGTACATATTAAAGAGTGCCGCTCGCTCTGCGCAAAGATGGAAAACACCACAGGTTCCCTCCATACAAAACCTGTAAATATTTGTCCATCTTCTGCTTCTACTGCAGCTACAACATGATTCGCATAAACAAAGTCTGATACTTCATGTGGATTATACAATTTCTGTGCTTCTTCGTACATCTTTTCCCAGATGCCCATTATTACATCCTTCTTATTTAGAGATTTCTTTTAGCATGTTTTCGATATGCTGAATTGATTTTTCACGACCTAACAAGAAAATTGTATCTGGCAATTCTGGCCCATGCATCTCACCTGAAACCGCGATACGAATTGGCATGAAAAGATTTTTCCCTTTAATACCTGTTTCTTTTTGAACAGCTTTTATTTGCGGGAAGATATTTTCTGTCACAAATTCATCATCTGTCATCGCCTCAAGTTTTGCTTTGAAGTCTTCAAGAACTGTTGGGACTGTTTCCCCCGCCATGACTTCGCGCTCTGCTTCTGTCATTTCTGGGAAATCTGAGAAGAAAAGATCTGTCAATGGGATAATCTCATCTACTGATTTCATTTGTGGTTTATAGAGTTCAACTAGTTTTTCAGCTTTGTCAGTTAAACGGTCTGCTTCCTCTAAGAATGGTTTTGCCATTTCAAAGATAGTTTCTAGGTCTGCATTCTTGATATAGTCATTGCTCATCCAGTCGAGTTTCTTCTGATCAAAGGCTGCTGGTGACTTGCTGAGGCGGTTTTCATCGAAAAGTTTAATGAGTTCTTCACGAGAGAAGATTTCATCTTCGCCACCTGGGTTCCAACCAAGAAGAGCAATGAAGTTAAAGACTGCTTCTGGAAGGTAACCTTTCTTTCGATAATCTTCGATAAATTGAAGTGTATTAGTATCACGTTTAGATAACTTCTTACCCGTCTCAGAGTTGATAATCAAGGTCATATGACCAAACTCTGGAGCTTCCCAACCAAGGGCTTCATAAACCATGAGCTGTTTTGGTGTATTAGCAATGTGGTCGTCTCCACGGATAACATGAGAGATTTGCATATCGTGGTCATCGATAACAACGGCAAAGTTGTATGTTGGGTAACCATCTTTCTTTTGGATAACCCAGTCACCGCCGATATTGCCACCTTCAAATTCGATATCACCTTTGACCATATCATGCCACTTGTAGATACCTGACTCATTGACAGCCAAACGAACTGTTGGTATGATGCCAGCTGCTTCACGTTCTGCGATATAAGCCGCTTTTTCCTCTTCACTCATACCAAGGTATTCGTTGATATATCGAGGTGTTTCACCAGCAGCTTCTTGACGTTCACGTTCAGCTGCCAACTCTTCTTCTGTAACGTAAGATTTGTAGGCTTTTCCTTCAGCTAATAGTTGGTCGATGTATTTTTGATACAAGTCCAAACGCTCAGACTGGCGGTAGTTTTCATGTGTTTCTGGGCTTTCATCCCAATCCATGCCTAACCAGCGAAGGTTTTCAAGCTGTGAACGTTCACCATCCTCGACATGACGTTTTCGGTCAGTATCTTCGATACGAATGATAAAAGTTCCACCATGATGACGGGCGTAAAGGTAGTTGAACAATGCTGTACGGGCATTTCCGATGTGTAGTAGTCCTGTTGGACTTGGTGCGTAACGTACGCGGATATCTTTTGACATAGTTTCTCCTATAAAGTCTCTAGGCGTCTGCCTTTTTGCTCTCTATATTATATCACAAGTCTTGGCTGAGTCCAATTTCTATGGATAAAGAGAGTAAAAAGAGTGGACAAACCACTCTTTTCTTCTATTATTATAGACGTGCGTTAAGTTCTTTGCTCAATTCTTCAAATCCTGGTTTTCCAAGAAGGGCGAACATGTTACGTTTGTAAGCTTCAACACCTGGTTGGTCAAATGGGTTGATGGCATTCAAGTAACCTGAAAGGGCAATTGCCAATTCGAAGAAGTAGATAGTGTAACCAAGAGTGAAGGCATCTTGCTCTGGAAGAGTCACGTACATGTTTGGTACATCACCATCTGTGTGGGCAAGAAGAACACCGTCAGTCGCTTTTTTGTTTACAAAGTCAACGTCTTTTCCTTGAAGGTAACCAAGTCCGTCAAGGTCTTCTTCCAAGCTAGGGATAATCACGTTTTTACGAGGTTTGTCAACACGGACAACTGTTTCAAACATGATACGAGTTCCTTCTTGGATAAATTGACCCAATGAGTGCAAGTCAGTTGAGAAGTTGGCTGAAGTTGGGTAGATACCTTTTTGGTCTTTCCCTTCTGATTCACCAGCCAATTGTTTCCACCACTCTGAGAAGTATTGAAGTGATGGCTCGTAGTTTACCAAGATCTCAGTTGCATAGCCTTTACGGTAAAGAATGTTACGAACTGCTGCGTATTGGTAAGCTTCGTTTTCAGAGATTTTATCTGAAGTGTAGTCTTTGCGAGCTGCGTTAGCACCTTCCATAAGGGCTTTGATGTCAGCTCCTGATGCTGCGATTGGAAGCAAACCAACGGCTGTCAATACTGAGAAGCGTCCACCGATATCATCTGGAACAACAAATGTTTCCCAACCATTTGCGTCTGCTTCAACCTTAACAGCACCTTTTTGGCGGTCAGTTGTTGCATAGATACGTTTGTTTGCTTCTTCTTGTCCGTATTTCTTAACCAAGAGTTCTTTGAAGACACGGAAAGCAATAGCTGGTTCAGTTGTTGTACCTGATTTAGAAATCACGTTTACTGAGAAGTCTTTGTCAGCTACGTACTCTACCAAGTCAGCAAGGTAAGTAGATGAGATTGAGTTTCCTGCGTAAAGGATTTGTGGAGCTTTGCGCTCTTCTTTTGTTTGCAAGTTTGCAAAGTGGTGGTTCAAGAAATCGATTGCTGCTTTGGCACCAAGGTAAGATCCTCCGATACCGATAACAACCAAAACATCGCTGTCTGACTTGATTTGCTCAGCAGCTTTCAAGATGCGGTCAAACTCTTCGCGGTCGTAGTTTTCAGGAAGGTCCAACCATCCCAAGAAGTCGCTACCAGCACCAGTTCCTTTACGGATCAATTCATCTGCTGCTGTTACTTGTGATTGCATGTATTCCACTTCATGTGGTGCAACAAATTTGTCTAAAACTTTTGAATAATCAAATTTAATATGTGACATGTTATTCCTCCAATATTTCTTCTTTTCTATCATAACGCTTACCTTCGTTTTTTTCAAGTTTTTTTGTCGAATTTCTCCAATTTTTATCAGAATTCAAACGTTTGCGTAAAAATGCCGTATTCCAAAAATTTTGAAAAAATAAAAGAAAGAACGACTAGATGTCCAGTCGTTACAGTTCATTCAATAAATACTCAAATAATTCTAAATTGCCATCTTCTTCATTGACCAGAAACTCTGGATGCCACTGCAAACCGATGATGCGGTGCTCGTCGATAGACTCAATCGCTTCGATGGTTTGGTCTCTTGGATCAATAGCAGTTACACGGAAATTAGGTGCCAAATCTTTAATACTTTGACGATGGACCGAGTTGACTTGACTTTCTTTTCCAAATAGCTTGGCCACCACGCTTCCTTCTATTGTCTCAATAGAATGAGATGTTCCGAAAGGTAGGCCTTGCCAGTGACCTTCGATTTCTTGATTGAGGGTTCCACCAAAGGCAACATTGACGAGTTGAACACCACGGCAGATTGCCATAATTGGTTTATTCTGACGGAGCGCTTCCTTCAATAGTGCCAATTCAAATTCATCACGGACCAGATTGTAATCATCGCTTTCGATGGTCTTTTTCTCTCCATAAAACTGAGGATGGACATTTTGGCCCCCTGTCAAGATGAGTTTGTCAATCATTTCCACATAATCGCCTACAACTGACTCATCACCGACAGGAATGACTAAAGGGAGACCACCGACTTGACGAATGCTCTCTGCGAATCTACAAGATACAGATGAATGAATGTTTTTGCCTTCTGCGTCTACGGGACATAGATTTGCAGCAACTCCTACAACCGTTCTAGCCATGATGCCTCTCCTTTCGAATGTTAATACTCTTCGAAAATCTCTTCAAACCACGTCAGCGTCGCCTTACCGTATATATGTTACTGACTTCGTCAGTTCTATCTACAACCTCAAAGCAGTGCTTTGAGCAACCTACGGCTAGCTTCCTAGTTTGCTCTTTGATTTTCATTGAGTATAACGATAGTCCTATCATATCACTCAAAATGACTTTCGTCTAATATGTTTTTTTTAAGACTGTGATAAATATTTTTTATGGACAAGAAAAAGCTGCCCCATAGGACAACTTCTTTCTTATTCAAAAACAAATTGATTGTGATAGAGTTCTGAGTAGAATCCACCTAGTTTCAAGAGTTCATGATGGCCACCGCGTTCAATAACTTCTCCATCTTTAAGGACAATAATCTGATCTGCATTGAGGATGGTTTTCAAGCGGTGGGCAATGACGAAACTAGTTCTACCTGCTACAACCGCCTCCATGGCATGCTGAATCTTGCTTTCTGTCACCGTATCTACGTTTGAAGTTGCTTCATCTAGAATGAGAACTTCTGGATCTGTCATCAGGGTTCGAGCGATAGAAATCAATTGCTTTTGCCCAGTTGAGAAGATGCTCTGGTCATCATCGATAAGAGTATCATATTTATCAGGTAAGCTTTCGATATAGTCGTGAATATGGGTTGCTTTTGCTGCTGCCTCAACCATTTCTTGATTAGCATTTGGCACACCAAAGCGGATATTGTCTCGAATGGTTCCGCTAAAAAGAACGGAATCTTGCAAGACAATCCCGACCTTACTTCTGAGACTATCTAAATCATAGTCACGAATATCTTTCCCATCAAAATAAATGCCACCAGCATCAACATCATAAAATCGATTGATGAGGTTCATAATAGTGGTTTTTCCTGAACCCGTCGGCCCAACAACTGCGGTCATCTGTCCTTTCGGAGCGGAAATGCTGACATCTTTCAAAATAGGTTTATCAGGCAGGTATGAAAAATCAATGTGACTAATTTCAACACCTTCTTGCAACTTAGTAAAGATCTGCGCCTTCTCAGGTCGGATTTCTTCCTCTGCGTCAAACATTTCCTGAATCCGTTCAGCACCTGTAAAGGCTAACTGAAGGCTTCCCCAACTAGCTGCAACTTGAATAATAGGCTGGTAGTACTGCTGAGAAAATTGGGCAAACATAACAATCAAACCTAGGGCTGTACTTGTTTCGACAGACTTATCATTCAAAAGTACAGCTGAACCAGCAAAGATGACGATGGCTGTATTAACCAGACTCATTCCATTCATGACAGGGAAAAGAATTCCTGAGAACATTCTTCCTTTAAAGGTTGCCTTGCGCACGCGCTCATTTTGTTTAAGAAATCCTGCCATCATATCCTCTTGAATCCCTTGAACAATGACAGCTTTTTGGCCTGAGATACTCTCATCCATATAGGCGTTGAGTTGCCCTACCTCTTTTTGCTGGAGGTTGGTGTATTTGCGTGCCATTTTCACGATGAAAATCAGCATGAGGAAGGCTACTGGTGTGCTGGCAATGGTGATGAGAGCCAGCGTCACACTTCTCGAAAACATGACAAGAATCAGACCAATGTATAAAACAATATTGCTCATGACCTGAACCAGACTTTCATTAAAGGCTTGGAGGATATTATCCAAATCACTAGTAAAACGAGACAGGATATCGCCATCTTGTCGGCGGTCAAAGAAAGAAACCGTCAACCGAGCAAGCTTACCGAAGAGGCCTTTGCGCATCTCGTTGGTCGATTCTGCAATCACACGCGTCATAAGACACATGTATATCACACTGGAGATAAATAAAACCAAAACTAGCAGGCCAAGATTGACCATGATTCCTGATAGGCTTTGCCAAACAAGTTCTGGATTGCCATCTTGATAAGCTTGAACTAAATTGGCTAGCTCTGTTACCGCTTGTCCAGAAAAGACCGGAAAGAGGGCTTGGGCAAGAGTTGCCAGAACAATCATCAGGATGACGACTACAAATGATAGCTTATAGACTTTAAAATAATTCCAAAAAAATTGAACAGTCTTCATTTTACTCCTCCTTTCCTTTCTGTGTTTCATAGATTTCACGGTAAACGGCATTGTTGGCAACCAAGTCTGCATGCGTGCCTTGACCAATCAATCGCCCTTGATCTAGAACCAAGATTTTATCTGCATGAACAACCGAGCTAATCTTTTGCGCGATGATAATGGTTGTTGTCCCCTTCAAGTCCTTATTCAAGGCTTCCTGAACCAGACGCTCTGACTTGGCATCCAAGGCTGAGGTAGAATCATCAAAAATCAGAATACGTGGATTGCTGACAATCCCACGGGCAATCGACATCCTTTGCTTTTGCCCACCTGAAAAGTTGGTTCCCCGTTCCTCAACTGGACTTTCAAAGGTTTTCTCCATACGATGAATGAATTCACTGGCTTGAGCAATATTGGCTGCGCGCTCCATCTCAAATAGAGTGGCATCTCCCTTACCCTGTCTTAGATTATCTGCAATCGTTCCACTAAAGAGAATGGCACGTTGGAGAACGATAGAAACAGTTTTACGCAGGGTTCCTTCACTCACTTCTCGAATATCCTTGCCTCCGATTTTGATAGAGCCTTCCTGTGGGTCAAAGAGACGTGGAATCAATTGAGCCAAGGTTGATTTTCCTGCACCAGTCGCTCCAACGACACCAACCATCTGACCAGGTTCAATAGTAAATCTCACATCTTTCAGCATCGGTTCCTTGTCCATTGGATAGGTAAAGGTCACATTTTCAAAGCTAAGACTGCCGACCAACTCTTCATCTGGGACATCCTTGAAGGTCATGGCTGGCTCTGCATCCAGAATTTCTCGAATACGACGCATAGAAATCATGGCACGACTGACAGAATTTCCCAAAAATCCAACCATAACAATGGTAAAGATAATCTGACTTAGGTAATTGACAAAGGAAGCAATGGAGCCAACAACTGACGGATCCGACTGAACCATCCCTGCAACTAACCAAATAGAGAGGAATACCGCCCCATAACCGACCAACATCATAAAGGGTTCCACTACTGAAAAGGCATAACCAATGTAAAGATTTTGACCGAGTAGCTCGTCTGAAACCTCCGTAAACTTAGCAAACTGCTCTTTTTCTTGGACAAAGGACTTGACCACACGAACACCGCGCAGATTTTCCTTGGCAATGGCATTGATGCGTTCAAGCAGGGTTTGAAACTTGGCAAAACGAGGTCCCATCATTCCCATCATGACGGCAGTCAAGCCAAAAATTAAGATTACCATGAGAACAATCACCCACCACAGAGAAGGTAGTGTTTGAACCGCCAGGATAAACGAACCGATGAACAAGAGGGGAAGTCTGAAAAGAATTTGGAAGGTCATCATGACGACGTTCTGAATCTGGTTGATATCATTTGTCATGCGAACGACTAGATTTCCCGCATTAAATTGTTCAATATTGGCATAAGAAAAGGTTTGGATTTTACGGAAGGCGTCCTCCCGAAGGTCGGATGAAACTCCTTGAGCAATATAGGCTGCAAGGACAACATTGAGACCACCAGCAACTAGACCAACCACGGCCACACCAATCAACCAAGCCCCGATACTATAAATAGCTTCATATTTTCCAGCAAGGAGGGCGTCTAAGACTTCCTGCAAATAACGCGGTTGCAAAAGTGAACTAGCAACCATCAAGCCTGTCATCAGGAGCGAAGCCAAGGCCTGCCACTTGTAGGTTTTTATTTTCTGAATCAGCATACTTTCTCCTTAAAAAATAGACAAAAGGGAGCGACAATGCGTCAGCTCATTCTCATTCTGTTTGTGTGATGTTATTCTAGCAAAAAAGTGGGGGATTGTCAAAGAAGTCTCCTTGATATAGCTAGAATGACAAGTAATTCATTCTTTATAATTTTTGTTTTAACTCGACCAAGACATTCATAGCCTGCATAGGTGTCATATTGTAAACATCCAGTTTAGACAATTCTGCTAGGATAGGATGCTCTTCTGCCCTATCAAAGAGTGAAATCTGTTCAGTGACATCACTTGTTTGCCACATCAGACTTGGACTTTCTCCCCCTTGACTCTCTAGTTGAGTCAAAATCTTGTCCGCTCTAACTAAAAGGTCTGCTGGCAAGCCAGCAATCTTGGCAACATGAATACCATAGGATTTATCGGCTGGACCTGGTTCAATCTTGTGAAGGAAGGTAACCTGCCCATCCTGCTCCAAAGTTGCCACGTGGACATTGACCAAGTGTTCCAAGCTGGACTCCAGACTAGTCAATTCATGGTAGTGGGTCGCAAAGAGGGTCTTGGCTCCGATATGCTCATGGATGTATTCGATGATAGATTGAGCAAGAGCCATACCGTCATAAGTTGCTGTTCCACGACCTAACTCATCAAAGAGAATCAAGGAATTCTTTGTTGCATGCGAAATAGCATTATTGGCCTCCATCATCTCCACCATAAAGGTTGATTGACCTGAAACCAAGTCATCGGCTGCTCCAATACGAGTAAAGATTGCATCAAAAATCGGCAAATGGGCACTTTCTGCTGGCACATAAGAACCCAGCTGGGCCATAACCGCCGTCATGGCTAACTGACGCATGTAGGTAGACTTCCCGCTCATGTTGGGCCCTGTAATCAGCTGAATACTAGTATCTTCTGCCATCTGAATCGTATTGGGAATATAGGTATGAGCCCCCATAACCTTTTCAACGACAGCATGGCGCCCTTTCTGGATATCAATTCGCGAATCCTCTCCGAACTCTGGCCGAATCAAATGCTGGGTTTCAGCCACAACCGCCAGACTCTGTAAGACATCAACTGTCGCAATGCCTTGAGCTAGAGCCTGCAAACGCTGGATGTACTTGCTGACCTCTTCACGAATACGCATAAAAATTTCGTACTCTAGGTTAGCTGACTTTTCACGCGCCTCCAGCATATCTCCCTCGATACGGGCTAATTCTTCGGTTCCAAAGCGTTCTGAGTTTTTCAGCGTCGCCTTTCGGAAAAAGTGAGCAGGCACATTTCCCAGTTGCGAATTGGTTACATGGAAATAGTAGCCATCCTTCTTATTGTAGTCAATCTTGAGCGTACTGATACCAGAATTTTCGCGTTCCTTAGCCTCAATCTCAGCAATCCAACCAGTCCCTTCTCTGAGCACACGACGGTACTTGTCTAAAGTCTCATCAAATCCAGTCCGGATAATGCCACCTTCTGTAATCACATGGGGAGCTTCAGGAGCAATCGCTGCGCTAATCAAACTCTCTAACTCAGGGATTCCATCCAATTGTTCGATAAGATAGGCTAGAGCAGGTTGCTCCATTCCTTCTAAAATCGCACGAATCCGTGGCACACTGGACAAGGTGGTCGCCAACTGCAAGAGATCCTTGGGATTGGTTTTGCCAAAAGAAACACGACTAGCCAAGCGCTCAATGTCATAGACACCTTTGAGACTATCCGTTAAATCACTGCGCTCAAAGAAGTGGTCAAGAAAGACCTGCACCACCTCTTGACGTTGGACGATTCGCTCCTTGTCAATCAAGGGACGATGAATCCAAGAACGCAAGAGACGCATACCCATAGCCGTTTTGGTTTCATCCAAAAGCCAGAAAAGACTGCCTTGCTTCTTGCCTGAACGGGCATTTTCAACCAAATCCAGACTAGCCTTGGTCGCATAATCCATCTGCAAGAAATCCTTGATTTCATAGCGGATAACAGGTTTGAGGTGGTTCAACTCCCGCATCTGAGTCCGATGAACATACTGGAGGAGCTTGCTAGATGCTGCTTGCTCCACAGTCGCCAATCGTGAATCCAGTAAATGAAGGTCTTCAAAGCTTTCTTTTTCATAAGAGAGTACCAGATTCATCTGGCGACTGAGGATTTGTTCTTCTTCCTCAGACAAGCCATAACCCAACACCACTTCTCGCGCCTTGAGATTACGGATTTCTCCACAAACCAGCGTGAAATCCAATAAACCTGTCACATAAAAGTCACCGGTCACCAGGTCCATATAAGCTAGACCAAATTGATTGCCATCACGATCTATGGCAACCAAGAAATTGTTTTGGCTGTCTGGCTTACTGCTATCGACCACTGTCCCTGGCGTAATAACCTGAACAACTTCTCGTTTCACAACCCCAACTGCTTGTTTAGGATCTTCCATCTGCTCTGCGATAGCCACCTTATACCCCTGCTCAATCAAAACATCAATGTACTGTTGGGCAGAATGATAGGGGACACCCGCCATAGGAATCGGATTGTCGGCATTCTTGTTGCGACTCGTTAAGGAAATTTCCAGAATCTGCGCAGCATTGACCGCATCCTCATAAAATAATTCATAAAAATCACCCATACGAAAGAGCAAAAAAGCATCTGGATATTGCTTTTTAATATCCACATACTGTTGCATGCCGGGTGATAGCTTTTCTGTCGCCATTTTCCGTCTCTCCTTGTCAAAAATAAGTCTTGAGAGCAACTCTCAAGACCTTACTTATCTTTCATCAAATCTAGCAAACGATCTTCCATGAGTTTGGCAACGTGCTGGTCTCGACAAATGACCAATAAGGTATTGGCACCAGCAACTGTTCCTAAAATCCATTCATCCTTGTTTGCATCTACAATATTTGCCAAAACAGAAGCTTCTCCCAGTTTGGTATGAAGCACCAAGGTAAACTCTGCTCTTGCAACACCTTCTAAATGATGAGACAAAAATTCCACCAAATCAATCTTTTCTGTCTCATTTGCTAGTACATAATACACCATATCATTTTTCTTGACCTTGGTCAAGCCGATTTCGCGCAAATCACGAGACAGGGTTGTCTGCGTCACAAAAACATTGTGTGCCTCCAGCCGATCTTGAATTTCTTTTTGTGTACTTAATTTCTCCTCAGTAATCATTTTTTTTATTAACTGATGACGATCTCTTTTTCTCATAAAATCCTCTTATGTGAATATTTATAACTAATTTTATAACTATATTATACCAAAAAAATAGGAGATTTCAAAAATTTTTTCTTCTTTCTTTAAAATTGTGATAAAATAGTAGAAAAGTCCAAAAAGGAGCTCTTAATGAATACAAAAGAATTGATTGCTAGCGAGTTGGCTAGCGTCATTGATAGCCTGGACCAAGAGGCTATTTTAAATTTACTAGAAACCCCTAAAAACTCAGAAATGGGAGACATCGCTTTCCCTGCTTTTTCTCTTGCAAAAGTCGAACGTAAAGCCCCTCAAATGATTGCGGCTGAACTGGCCGAAAAAATTAACAGCCAATCCTTTGAAAAGGTTGTTGCAACAGGACCTTACGTCAACTTTTTCCTTGATAAATCTGCCATTTCTGCTCAAGTATTGCAAGCTGTTATCACTGAAAAAGAACACTATGCTGACCAAACTATTGGCAAACAAGAAAATGTTGTTATCGACATGTCTAGTCCCAATATCGCTAAGCCATTCTCTATTGGCCACCTACGCTCAACTGTTATCGGAGATAGCTTGTCACATATTTTCCAAAAAATCGGTTATCAAACGGTCAAGGTCAACCATTTGGGAGACTGGGGTAAACAGTTTGGGATGTTGATTGTTGCCTACAAAAAATGGGGCGACGAAGAAGCTGTAAAAGCTCATCCAATTGATGAACTTCTTAAACTCTATGTCCGCATCAATGCTGAGGCTGAAAATGACCCTAGCTTGGATGAAGAAGCACGCGAATGGTTCCGTAAGCTTGAAAATGGCGACGAGGAAGCTCTCGCTCTTTGGCAATGGTTCCGTGATGAAAGTTTAGTGGAATTTAACCGCCTTTACAATGAATTGCAAGTCGAATTTGACAGCTACAACGGAGAAGCCTTCTACAACGATAAGATGGATGCAGTTGTAGACATTCTTTCTGAAAAAGGCCTTCTTGTTGAATCAGAAGGTGCCCAGGTTGTAAATCTTGAGAAATATGGAATTGAACATCCAGCCCTCATCAAGAAATCTGATGGTGCAACTCTCTACATCACACGTGACTTGGCCGCAGCCCTTTACCGTAAAAATGAATACCAATTTGCCAAATCTATCTACGTCGTTGGTCAAGAGCAATCTGCCCACTTTAAACAGCTCAAAGCTGTCTTGCAAGAGATGGGCTACGACTGGAGTGACAACATTACCCACGTTCCTTTTGGTTTGGTTACAAAAGAAGGGAAGAAACTCTCTACTCGTAAAGGGAATGTCATCTTGCTAGAGCCTACTGTTGCAGAGGCTATTAGCCGTGCCAAGGCCCAAATAGAGGCTAAAAATCCTGAACTTGAAAATAAAGATCAGGTAGCCCATGCTGTTGGAGTTGGAGCCATTAAATTCTATGACCTCAAGACCGACCGTACAAATGGATACGACTTCGACCTAGAGGCTATGGTATCCTTCGAGGGTGAAACTGGACCTTATGTTCAATACGCCTACGCTCGTATCCAATCTATCTTACGTAAAGCAGACTTCAAACCAGAAACAGCCGGCAACTATAGCTTGAATGATGCTGAAAGCTGGGAAATCATCAAACTCATCCAAGACTTCCCACGTATTATCAACCGTGCGGCGGATAACTTTGAACCTTCTATCATTGCTAAATTTGCAATTAGCCTGGCTCAAGCCTTTAACAAATATTATGCACATACACGTATCTTGGATGAAAGCCCAGAACGCGACAGCCGTCTAGCCCTCAGCTACGCAACCGCAGTCGTTCTCAAAGAAGCCCTTCGCTTGCTTGGAGTAGAAGCGCCTGAGAAGATGTAAATCGTTACAAGAGACTGGAACTAAAGTTCCTAGTCTCTTGACGGCAATCGCTATATGGCGAATTGCCTAAACGCTTCACTAATTCACCTAACCAAATAATATCGATTTGGTTAGGCTCATGTCGTAATCTTTTAATCACTTTATTGTAAAGTAGTCTAAGTAACTAACGCCAAATCCTATCAGAGATTTGGCTAGGTGCTTCACTAGTTTTAGGACATAAATATGATCGATTTATGTTCCAGAACGTCGTAACTAGAGATACTTGTCTAAACGCTTCACTAATTCAATCTACTCACTACTACTTCTTTATCATACAGGGAGATTTCCTATGAGCCAATATGCTTATATCCTCGTTGTAATTAGCTTGGTTTTCCTTTTTCTGCTCAATAAGTACGAAAAGGAGAGACTGCAAAGGCTCTACCAAGAACAACTTTTGAAGGATGAAACATTTAGGACTGACATCAAAGAGAAAATTCACACGACTGAAAATATTAATGATGTCATTGCTTACATCAATAAAACTTATCATCTGGGAATGTTACTGTCAAAAGACATTACAGATCAATTGAAATAAACCTAGCTATTCTTTAAGAAATATGAAAACCGAGACTAAGAGTTTAATACTGAGTCTCGGTTTTTAGTATGTTCAATTGAAACAAGTGTTGAAAACTTGTTGTAGCAATTCTAATATAGGGATGGATAGACTTTCAAAAATATCATTTACAAATATTTTTAAAGAAATTAAACTCCCTATATTTACTATTCTTATAGACTGTTAAATCAACATCCTCTACAACTTCTTTCACATCTATATTGACATCATAGGGCAAAGAAAGAAAATCTAAATTATAGAATTCTAGACTCATCTCTTTTAAAATAAGAAGTTCTAACAAGTATCCCTCCACTCTGATTTCAACTTGAATTATCTTAGACATGAAATTTTTTAGAATCATAAAGTCCTTTACTTGCTTTCTCTTAGGACCGACATACTCAAATCTTTTTCGTTCAAAAATAATTTTCTCCAAATGTTACACCATTTCAATAATATCATTTTCTAAATAACTGCAAAAGCAATTCTTCTTTTTAATGCAGTCTTCATTAAAATTTCCCTTGTTTAATTCTTCCAAAAATTTTTGAAATAGTGCAAATAAAAGCTCCTAGTAAAAATTCCTGTAGGAAAAATCCAAAATAAGTTCCCAACTGTAAATTTCTATTGAATGTAAATACGGAAGTTTCAGATTGAATCGTATTTTGTTCTATAAGCGTCATAGGAGTAACTCTGAAAATTCCAAACATCATTAAGGCATAGATCATTCCAAAAATAATTAATAACACCCAGCTGTGCTTACTTCTAGAAGAAATACTTCCCGATAACAAAGCTAATACTATTGACGGTATAATTTGTACGAATAACATAAATTGAAAAAGATTAAAATTATCTAGTGTAAAAAAACATATTGTAAATTCCACAATTAACATTAGAGAAAATACTCCATCTATTTTTGTAAATTTCATTTTACCTCCTTTAAATTCACATCCATCATTACCTTAGACCTTCAATAACATTTTTATTTGCTGCAACCATTGCAGGCATAATACTAAATACAATTCCAAATACACCCGTTGTGAATAGAGTAATCAAAATATGATCCAGAGTTAATGTCGTAACAAAACCACTCATGTTCATTAAAACAACAAATAATGTCGCTACTCCAATACCAGTTATAGCTCCCAGAAGCGATAAAAGAATCCCCTCCATCATATATGATTGATAAATATCAGATTTTTTAGCTCCCAAAGCTCGACGAATGGCTATCTCCTTACTACGTTCGCTAACAGAAGACAACATAGCATTCATAACCCCAAAACCAGCTACAAAAATTGAAATGCTTGATAACAGTGCAATGAAATTTAATATTGTAGTAGCTTGGGCCTTTGTTTCCTCATATACCCTTCTATTATCTATATATCCATAAGTTCCTTCCTTGCGGAATATTCCATAAGTATCTAAAGCAGATAAAGCCTTATTAATATTCTCCAACTGATTAGTTTCTACTACTAATTCATCAAAATATTCCCTTCCTCCTAAAAGTAACTCTTTGATTTCATTGGTAACCAATAAAGAAGGTAATCTTTCATTAACAGCTGATCCATAATATATTGCCTGAATTGGATATTCTTTTCCAGATATATTGATAGTTTCTCCTAAAAAAGTTTCAATATTTTCCTTTCGAGTCAATGACATGAGAGCCTTATCGCTAATAGCGACACCGCCATCTAGTTCCTCTAATGCTCTTCCTTTTAATAAAGCAGGCACAACTAAACCATTCTGATTCAAATCGCCCAATGTTCGAAAACTAAGATTCTGCTTAGAATCATTAAAATACGTTTCAGCATACAAGGCATAAGAGCTGGAAGAAAGTCTTGCAGGTTTTCCAATAGTTTGCTCAACCAATTGTTTATCTTCCTGTGTAAACCCTCTAATATCCAACATATTCTGAGGAGTATAAGTCATTGTTGCTGTGTCTTCTTCTATCTTTAAATCATTACCTAATGTAGAAGTTGTATAGGAAGAACTTGATAGTATTACTAATAAAACAAATGTTGCCACTGTGATGGCTAAGGATGTCAGAATACTTTGTCTTTTATTCCTCTTTAACAACTTTAGAGTATCTATTAACAGCTTTTTAAACTTCATGTAATCCTTCTCCTTCAGATGTTAGATACCCATTTTTCATTCGATACCTTGTTCTACAATGACTGGCAACAAACTCATCGTGAGTTACTACAATAATTGTCGTTCCAGAATGATTCAAATTTTGTAGAATTTGCAATATCTCATTCCTATTTTTCTCATCTAATGCACCTGTAGGTTCATCCGCTATAAGAAATCTAGGTTTATGAGCAAGAGCTCTAATTAAAGCAACTCGTTGCTTCTGTCCGCCTGATAAATGACTTGGGTACTCATTCATCTTATCTATAAGCCCTAAGTCTTGTAATAAACTATCAATGTATTCTATATCTGGCTGTTGGTCAGAATATAGGAATGATAATAAAATATTTTCTTTAACAGTATATTCATCAATAAGATGAAATTGTTGAAAAACAAATCCAATATCACGATTACGATAACTTGCTTGTTGATTTTCATTTAACTTCTCAATACTTTTTCCGTCTAATATATATTCTCCTTTAAATTCAGAATCAATCAGTCCCAAAATATTGATAAATGTCGATTTGCCCGAACCTGATGGTCCCATTATCGATACAAATTCTCCTTCAACTACCTTAAAATTTATTTCTCTTAAAACATTATTTTTTAGCGTCCCTTGTTCGTAACTTTTGCTAATATTTTTTAGTTCTAACATAGACCTTCCCATTCTATCTTTATTATTTATAAATCCAAAAAATGGCAACAACTAGCACTAACATATGTTCTCTCCTTATTTTTTCTACAGGATTATTATACTTCTATGTTACACATTCTCCAAGGTCATAAATGTCACTAATTTCAACAACTTATCTACTAATAAGTACTCAATTAGTATAAAAAGGAACTCGATACGAACTCAATCTAAGGGAAAAACATAATAACTCTTTAAATGATAAAACGCATAATATCAAGTTTTTAAACACCTGATATCATGCGTTTTTATGATTTCGAAAACTTTCTCTCGGTCTTTTTAACTAGTGACATTTTTGTCACTTTTTTATTTTCTAATGTTTATTTTTAAAAAAATCCTGGAGGTCATATTGCCATTGTTTTTCTAGCTGTTCTATCAAATGACTATTATCAATCATTCTAGCAAATATTTTTGCTTCTTGAAAATAATTTTCAGCTACTGGATAATCTTTTTTTACAAATAATGAATAGCGCCACTCCCATAGTCGAATAATTGGTTTTTTCTGATAGTCGTATGACTTTGAGGTAATTTCATTTAATTTATAGAGAATATCTTCAAATTGACTGTAATTAGCAATTTTTTCAAATATTCCTAACAACAAAAGTAATGAATCTCTGATTAGAAATGAATATTCAATATCAAACATCTCAACTTGTTGTAAAATTTTATCAGCTATTACTAAGAAGGTATTCACTTCAATCTCATCTATTATCGTATTTTGGTGTACTAATCTTACCAAAAATAGCTTTATGATTAAAATATCGTTAACTTCATATTTTGATTTCAACAAAATGTGATCGAAATACTCTTGTAAAATCATTCCTAAATTGCTATCATCATTCCACCAACCAAAGTCATCATATGCTTGTAAAACATCTATGATAAATCTTTCTTCCTCAGGTAGCCTATCATAATACTCTTCAAAAATCTTATCAAAAACACTCTCTTTCTTTTGGGCGATAGTTTCATCTTCGTATGTAGGAGTCCTCATCAAGAAATACTTCAATTCTAGGTATTCCTTATCCAACTCTATATAACTTGGCATCAACTTGTAATCTTCAACTCCCAAACGCTCAGCGATATATTTTAACTTTGTTAGTGTTGGTCTGGATTCTCCATTTTCAATTCTAATTAATTGACGGATACTTAATTCAGACTCATCACCACAAAATTCTGAACGACTGATTTTTTTAGCCAAACGTAATCTTTTAATTTTTTCGCCAAACTCTCGCAACCTACAAGAACCTCCTGAGTTGTTTACCTCTATTATAGCATATACTGAATCAAACTATCTATCAGATTTCTTCTCACTTTAACTAAAGACTAAGACTTTAATACTTCGTCTCGGTTTTTATATATTTTTCAAGTCACAAAGCCACTACTCCCCAGCAATGCAAGTGCAAAATCCCCTAGAATATGATAGAATAAGAGAAAGAACTCTATCAAGGAGGAAATCATGGAAAAACAAACCATCGCCGTCTTGGGGCCTGGTTCTTGGGGAACTGCCCTTTCACAAGTCTTAAATGACAATGGATACGAGGTACGTATTTGGGGAAACATTCCCGAGCAAATCAATGAAATTAATACCTATCATACTAACAAGCACTACTTTAAAGATGTCGTTCTAGACGAAAATATCATTGCCTACACTGACTTAGCAGAGGCATTAAAAGATGTGGATGCGATTTTGTTTGTCGTCCCAACAAAAGTGACACGACTTGTTGCCCAACAAGTTGCAAAAACCTTAGACCATAAGGCTATCATCATGCACGCATCAAAGGGATTAGAACCTGATAGCCATAAACGATTATCAACTATCCTTGAAGAAGAAATTCCTGAACATCTCCGCAGTGATATCGTCGTTGTTTCAGGCCCTAGTCATGCAGAAGAGACCATTGTACGTGACCTAACTTTAATCACTGCTGCTTCTAAAGATTTACAAACAGCTCAATACGTTCAAGAGCTCTTTAGTAATCACTACTTCCGACTTTATACCAATACGGATGTTATTGGAGTTGAAACTGCTGGTGCTCTTAAAAATATTATTGCTGTCGGTGCTGGAGCTTTACATGGTTTGGGATTTGGTGACAATGCCAAGGCAGCCATCATCGCTCGAGGCTTGGCAGAAATTACTCGCTTAGGGGTAGCACTCGGGGCTAATCCATTGACCTATAGCGGCTTATCTGGTGTGGGAGATTTGATCGTAACGGGAACCTCCGTCCACTCTCGTAACTGGAGAGCTGGAGATGCTCTTGGTCGGGGAGAATCCCTAGCTGATATCGAAGCCAATATGGGCATGGTGATTGAAGGAATTTCAACGACTCGAGCAGCCTATGAACTAGCGCAAGAACTTGGAGTCTATATGCCGATTACACAGGCCATTTACCAAGTCATTTACAACGGAACCAATATCAAAGATGCCATTTATGACATCATGAACAATGAATTTAAAGCAGAAAATGAGTGGTCTTAACTCTCTAAAGAAAGGATTCTTATGACATCAAAAGTTAGAAAAGCAGTTATCCCTGCCGCTGGACTAGGGACTCGATTTTTACCAGCAACCAAGGCTCTTGCCAAAGAAATGTTGCCAATTGTAGACAAACCAACTATCCAGTTTATCGTGGAAGAGGCTCTCAAATCAGGTATTGAAGATATTCTGGTTGTCACTGGTAAATCAAAACGTTCTATTGAGGACCACTTTGACTCAAACTTTGAGCTTGAATACAATCTTAAGGAAAAAGGCAAAACGGATTTGTTAAAATTGGTAGATGAAGCAACTGGTATGCGCCTCCATTTCATTCGCCAAACTCACCCTCGTGGTCTTGGAGACGCTGTCCTACAAGCCAAAGCTTTTGTGGGGAATGAACCCTTCGTTGTTATGCTGGGTGATGACCTTATGGACATCACAGACGAGAATGCCGTTCCTTTGACAAAACAACTGATGAATGATTACGAAAAGACACACGCATCAACCATTGCTGTCATGCCTGTACCACACGAAGACGTTTCAGCATACGGGGTTATCGCTCCTCAAGGTGAAGGAATCAATGGTCTCTATAGCGTTGAAACTTTCGTTGAAAAACCAGCTCCTGAAGATGCACCAAGTGATTTGGCAATCATCGGTCGCTATCTTCTGACACCAGAAATTTTCGACATCCTCGAAAAGCAAGCTCCTGGCGCTGGAAATGAAATCCAGCTTACCGACGCTATTGATACCCTTAATAAAACACAACGTGTTTTCGCCCGTGAATTTACAGGAGCTCGTTACGACGTTGGGGATAAGTTTGGATTTATGAAAACATCTATTGACTACGCCCTCAAACATCCACAAGTCAAAGATGACTTGAAGGATTACCTCATCCAACTTGGAAAAGAATTGGCTGAGAAGGAATAATACTCTTCGAAAATCTCTTCAAACCACGTCAGCGTCGCCTTACCGTATATATGGTTACTGACTTCGTCAGTCTTATCTGCAACCTCAAAACAGTGTTTTGAGCTGACTTCGTCAATTCTATCTACAACCTCAAAGCAGTGCTTTGAGCAACCTGCTGCTAGTTTCCTAGTTTGCTTTTTGATTTTCATTGAGTATAAAATAAAAAGATAAGGTTCAAAAAATGCCTTATCTTTTTTCATTACACAACTATTATTATAAGCTCGTCACATTCCCATTCCCTTGTAGAGAAGTAAGACTGCGAGTCCTACGAACAACACTAACGCTACCAGTCTCTGACTAGCGCCATACATCCGTCTTTCTCCTCTAACTGGAAAGATAACTGCTAGAAATGCGCCACCAACTGCACCTCCGATATGACCTGCTAGACTGATTCCTGGAATCAGAACACTTCCAATAATGTTAATCACAAAAAGTGTCAGATAAGATTGCCCCAACTGCTGGATATAAGGATTACGCGTTGCATAGCGAAGAACAATAATCGCAGCAAATAGCCCATAGAGAGAAGTAGAAGCTCCTGCTGCTAAGGATTTTGGACTAAATACAAAAACAAAGAGATTGCCCATCATTCCAGATAAGAGATAGAGAAAGCAAAACTTCTTGGATCCGAAAATCTCCTCTACTTGCCTACCAAGATAATAGAGCGAAAGCATATTAACAATGAAATGCTCCCACCCAATATGAACAAAAATAGCAGAGAAGAGACGCCAAACCTGCTCGGGAAAGAGCCGAATAACAGGCCCATACATAGCTCCAAATCGAAATAGGGTATCTGCCCTGTAAAAGTTTCCTCCTGTGGTCACCAACATTAGTAGAAATACCAAGGTCGTCACTAAGAGGAAGAAACTCGTCACAGGGTAACGCCTATCAAAGATTTCTTTCATCAATCAGAACCTCCTGAACAGGAATATCATGCTTTTCAGGGATAAAGTCCTGAACTTGATAATGATAAACCGTACTCAAAGTATGACCAGTAAACTGTTCCAGATAGCGGTCATAATAACCTCCGCCATAGCCAATTCGATAACCCTTTGTCGTAAAAGCCAGCCCCGGAACATGAATCAAATCAATCTTAGAGGCATCCAATACTTCCAAATCTCCCTGTGGTTCCAGTAAGCCAAAGGAAGTTTTTACCAACTGCTGCGGATCATAGACCACAAAGTCCATGTGCCCCTTGGGATAGGTTTTGGGTATCAGAACCTTCTTGCCATCCTTCAGCGCCTGCTCAATCAATCCCTGCGTTTGAAACTCATGAGGAAAAGAGAGATAGGTTGCAATAACCTTGGCTTCTTGGTAAAAGGGGTGTTGTAACAATCGCTCGGTTAAAGCTTGCTCTATAGCCTGTTTTTGCTCTTGAGATATAGTCTTCATTTCTTGCAAGACTTGCTTGCGTAATTCTGCTTTCATAGACAATTCCTCTACTCTGCTGCCTTCTTTTTCAGGAAACTAGAGACCGCATCCACCCCAATAGATAAAGCCTCTTCCTTAGGACTCATTTGAGGGTGATGAAGAGCGTAGGGACTATCGATACCTAGCCAAAACATAACACCATCAACCTTTGAAAGAAGATAACCAAAGTCTTCACCTGTCATAGCAGGCTCGATATCAATCAGCTCGATTCCGTCTTTTTCTTCAAAGAAATCCATCAGTTCACGCGCCAAGGCTGGATTGTTCTCAACAGGTAGGTATCCACCTTGCTTGAGTTCCACTTCAACTTCCATATCAAAGGCAGCTGCAACTCCTTCTGCAACTGTTTTGACCCGCTTTTGCACCAAGAGGCTCATATCCTGAGTTAAGGCACGAATAGTTCCATGTAAAAAGGCTGTGTCTGTGATGACATTGTTGGTTGTTCCAGCCTGAAAAACGCCAAAGGTCACCACTGCTCCCTCGATTGGGTTGACATTGCGGCTGACAACTGACTGCACTTGGGTTACAAAGTAACTAGCCGCCACCAAAGCGTCATTGGCTTCATGCGGAAAGGCTGCGTGGCCACCTTTGCCTTTGAAACGAATCTTCACCTCACAAGTCCCTGCAAAAAGTGTATGAGTATTGGTCGCAATCTGGCCAACTTTCAGATCTGGACGGACATGGAGGCCATAAAACTGGTCTGGCAACCAGTCTCCAAAAGCGCCATCCTCATACATGAGCATGCCACCAGCTTCATTTTCTTCAGCAGGCTGAAATAGGAAGAGTAGATTGTTCTTTGGTTGCTCCTCAAGGACGCGCTCGAGACATCCCAAAGCAATGGTCATGTGGAAATCATGTCCACAAGCGTGCATACGACCTTGGTGCTGAGAGGCGAAAGACAGGTCTGTTTGTTCTACGATAGGCAGGCCATCAATATCTGTTCGCCAACCAATGGTCCGATCTGGCTGACTTCCCTGCAAATAGACCAAAATCCCTGTCCGCCAAGTTCGAACTTTGACAAAATCCTTGCCCGCAGTCAATTTCTCAATCACATCCAGCAGATAAGCCTGAGTCTTGAACTCCTCCAAGCCAATCTCTGGAATCTGGTGCAAATCTCGTCTAGTCTGAATCAAATCTAACATCTATCTATCCTCCGATATAGCAGAAAGAGGCTGGAAGAAGGGTTCCGCCTCTATTTTTCTTTTACAATTACAAGGTACGAAGCGCATCTTCTAGCGCTGTTTTTTGTTGGGTTTGGGCATCAATCTCTTTGATGATACGAGCTGGAACACCTGCTACTACCACGTTTTCTGGAACATCTTGGGTAACAATAGCTCCTGCTGCGACAACTGAACCACTACCGATTTGGACCCCTTCGATAACCACTGCATTAGCGCCGATAAGAACATTATCTCCAACACGGACTGGTTCTGCGCTAGCTGGCTCAATCACACCTGCAAGAACGGCACCTGCACCAACGTGACTGTTTTTCCCAACGATAGCACGGCCACCAAGGATAGCACCCATGTCAATCATGGTTCCTGCACCAATTTCAGCACCGATATTGATAACCGCTCCCATCATGATAACAGCATTGTCACCAATTTCAACCTGATCACGGATAATAGCACCTGGCTCGATACGAGCATTGATAGCACGTTTATCTAGCAAGGGAACTGCAGAATTACGAGCGTCTTGCTCAACAACATAGTCTTGATTTTCTACCAAACCATCGAGAAGAGGAGCAACATCCTTCCAGTCTCCAAATAGGACATTCCCTAGTTTGACAACAGAGCTTGGTACAGCAGTTGCAAGTTGTCCGTCAAAGGTTACTTTAACACTGGTTTTCTTTTCAGCATTGGCGATAAATTGGATAATTTCTTGAGCGTTCATTTTTGTGGCAGTCATAGGCGCCTCCTAGTTCATTTTAATGATACCTATTCTACCAAAAAAGGCCTCAAATTTGAAGCCTTTTTGTTTGTTTTTAGGTATGATTTTTAGGGATGTGAGATAAAACGTGCTGTCGGTAAAAGCAAGCCCCTACCGATACAACCTAAAAACACTCTTCACAACTATCTCCCCGTGTTTTATTGACCATTCTAGTATAGCACACTTTTAGAATTAAGAAAAGACTTTTTATCTACTTTCTTTCGCTTCTTCTATAGACAAAAATATCATGGGTAAAATAATCAAGGCCATCGCTAGAAGAAGGGACCAATCCACTACCAATCCTAAGAACAAAACACTCAAAAGGGCAGAAGAGAGAGGTTCACTGGCACTGATAACGGAAACCACCAAAGGAGAAACCAAGGACACAGCCTTCATGGAAATAAAAAAAGCAAAAGCCGTCCCAAAGAAAGCGATAATGAGGCAAATCAAGATACTCCAAATATCAAGAGTAAAGGACAGCTTGTAAACCGGCGAGAGGACATTGCTAAATAAACCGGCCAAAATCATCCCCCACCCAACCGTGGGTACAAAACCATAGCGCTTCGCGAAAGGTTGGGGTAAGATAACATTAAACATAACCCCCATGGCACTCAGCAGACCTGTTATAAGGGCCAGTGGCGTCATGGATAACTGAGAGAGATCGCCCTTTGTCGCCATCAAGCAAACACCCAGCATGGCAACCAAAACATAAAAAATAGCGCTTTTTGACGCTCGTTTTTGATAAACCAAGCGATTGTAAAAGAGGATAAAGACAGGGCTAATAAACTGTAAAATAGTCGCTGTCGCTGCATTTGAGTATTCTACACAGAGATAGAAAAAATATTGGACTGAAAAAATCCCCAAAATAGCATAGGCCAAAAAGGGCAGGTAATTTTTCTTATCTCGCCAAATATCAAACACTTGCGATTTTAATTGCATCGCAGACCAAATGAGTACAAGACTTCCTGCCAGTGTCAAACGCATAGAGGTAATCCAGCCCGAAGACACCTGGTAATGAGTAAAGAAGTACTCTCCTAAAATCCCACAGATTCCCCAGATTAAGCCGGATAGGAGCGAATAAATGGTTCCTTTAACAATCTTTTTCTGATACTGATTCATACCTTTATTGTAACACGAAAGGAAAAAAGAAAAAAGTGGCAATCCATTGATTAGCCACTTCATTTAGCACAGTTTATAGAACTTATCGTCTCGCCCTTGAAGAAGAAGGTCGTGTAGTACTCGAGTTACTGCTATCGCTAGAACTACTACTTGAACTACTTGAACTACTTGAACTGCTGGAGCTTGATGGAGTTGGCAATGTACTAACGATACTTGACCAAGCGTTTTGATAATCTGATTCGCTTCCTCCAATGGCAAAGTGATAGCTTGTCGTAGGAGCTCCCGCCTTATTAGCCCAATAGCTGGTAACAATCGAACCTGTGACCTCTACCTCTTTTCCTTCAACAGAAACCTTCCCTGGTTTTTGACCTGTTGATTTCAAGACTTCGGATTTTACGACACTAGGATCTAAAGCGAAGCGCTCGTTCCCCCAAATGCTTGGGGAGGCTTGCTGAATCGCATTTACCAGATGAGCCATGTAATTAGAGTTATTGGAATAACCTGCTCTACGTGACAATGAATGATTATCATCATGCCCAATCCAGCCACCTAGGGTTAATCTAGGTGTCGAAAGCATGAGCCACATATTTTCGTCTTGGTTGGTTGTACCAGTCTTCCCAATCCAATCTGCATTAGCCAGAGTAGGATTTAAAACAGTCAGATTCGTCTTGAAGGTTGTTGTCACACGAGAGGATAGAACTTCTCGCAGCAAGCCCTGCATAATTGTCGCAGTAGCTTTTGAATAGACTTGAACTGGTTTATCCTGATACTCATACACCACTCTACCATCTGCTGCTTCAATCTTTGAAATCACATGCTTCTGATGATAAACTCCATTATTAGCCAAGGTCTGATAGCCATTGGTATGCTGGGCAACTGTGACTTCAATACCACCACCCATTGGCAGGCTCTCAATACCGTACTCAGGAATCTCGTAGCCCATCTTTTCCATATAACCCTTGACATCAACACCCTTTTCACGAAGCATACGATAGGTCCAGTAAGCAGGGATATTCCATGAATAGTTCAGAGCTTCTCCCAAGGTCATCATTCCTGTTCCCTTGCTATTAGCATACATAATCGGATTGCCATTAGCAAAGTTTGTTGGATAGTTAGATAGAATCGTTTCACTTCCCATCAAGCCCTGGTCAATAGCAATACCGTAGGCCAGCAAGGGCTTGGTAGTAGAAGCTGGCGAACGTTTGGTATCAAAGGCATGATTATTTTGATTTTCTTGATAATTACGACCACCTACAAA
This sequence comes from Streptococcus sp. 3705, assembly GCF_013277145.1. Lineage (GTDB taxonomy): Bacteria > Bacillota > Bacilli > Lactobacillales > Streptococcaceae > Streptococcus. The sequence goes on from NZ_VMMJ01000005.1 coordinate 26,157, forward strand.
GCCTAGAATAGCACCTGTTTGGTTGTCCATCAAGACATTCCCTACTTCTACACGACCTGTTCCATCGTCTAAAAGATAGCCATAATCAGCAACCGCATTTTGCATGGCAGAATGAATTTTCTGGTCTATGGTAGTAGTAATCTTATAACCACCATTTTCAATTTCCTTGGATGCCAAATCGCGATAAAACTTCTGAGTTGCCTCATTTTTCAACTCCTTGGCGGAGACATTGTCTCTCTGAGCTAGATAATCATACATACGTTCTTGAGCTTCTGCCAAAGTTGTAAAGTATAAATAGTCTCGTGAAATTCCTGTGACCGTGCCCGATGGTAAAAAGTCCTGTTTAAGGTCATAATCCTTGTACTGAGAATACTCGTCTTTGCTTAAGGCACCTGTACGATACATACTGTAAAGAACTGCCTTAGCCCGTCTTAAGCCAATTTCTAGGTCTTCATCACTCTTCAACTCTCCAGTATTTTCATAAGGAGAGTAAGTAATGGGACTCTGTGGAAGTCCTGCTAAAAATGCTGCTTGAGGAACCGTCAACTGACTGGCATCTACACCGAAGATCCCCTCAGCTGCCTGCTGAGCTCCTGCAATATTCTGTCCCTTATTATTTCGGCCAAAGGGAGCCACATTGAGATAGGTCGTTAAAATCTCATCCTTATTCATGGCGCGTTCCAAGGCAAGAGCATCCACAATTTCTGTCGCCTTACGAGCCAAAGTCGGTGCATCCCCAACCACCTGCTGTTTAATCAGTTGCTGGGTCAAGGTTGAACCCCCATTTGAGGAACCCAAACCTACAAATTTCCCCAAGGTCGCACGAATCACCGCCTTGGGTACTACACCCTTATGTTCTTTAAAGTGTTCATCTTCTGTCGCAATAATAGCCTTCTTCAGATTTTCCGAAATTTGCTCAGATGAGATAGAAGTGCGCAACAAATCACTCTCTATGGAAGCAATTACCGTCCCATCCGCATAGGTAATCTCTGAAATAGAAGAGATGTCCTTGACCTGATTCACCAATTCTTCTGTCTGAGGCACCCGAACCTTGTCAAATAAGGCCACTCCGTACCCCAAAGCAATCCCAGCTCCCAACATTCCTCCTAGAAAACCGAGCACAAAGAGTAAGTTAAATAAGGCTTTTATACTCAGTAAAATAGCTGGAAAAATGGCTGGCTTCTCTAAGGATTTAGATTTTTGGACACTTGAACCTTTCTTGCCAGGGCTAGCTGATTTTTTATTTTTTTGTTTTTGCTGGAAAAATTCCAGCATTTTTCGTTTTAATTCATTTAATTGATTTTGCATGGATTTCCTCACTTTATCTATTATACCACAAAAGGGAAACTTTCAATAAAATAGCCACTTTCTTCCCTATTCTGCTAGGCTATTGCCCAAGTTTGTGATACAATAGTTAGAAACAATAATTTTAAAAAGGAGAAAAGACACATGCACATTTTTGATGAGCTAAAAGAGCGTGGTTTGATATTTCAAACGACTGATGAAGAAGCTTTGCGTAAAGCCCTAGAAGAAGGTCAAGTTTCTTATTATACTGGCTACGATCCAACTGCTGACAGCCTTCACCTAGGCCACCTTGTCGCAATCTTGACAAGTCGTCGCCTGCAATTAGCAGGTCACAAACCTTATGCGCTCGTTGGCGGTGCTACAGGTCTCATCGGAGATCCGTCCTTCAAAGATGCTGAACGTAGTCTCCAAACAAAAGACACAGTAAATGGCTGGGTCAAGTCTATCCAAGGACAACTTTCTCGTTTTCTTGACTTTGAAAATGGCGAAAATAAAGCTGTCATGGTCAACAACTACGACTGGTTTGGCAGCATCAGCTTCATTGACTTCCTCCGTGACATTGGAAAATACTTCACGGTCAACTACATGATGAGTAAGGAATCTGTTAAAAAACGGATTGAAACAGGGATTTCTTACACTGAGTTCGCTTACCAAATCATGCAAGGTTACGACTTCTTCGTCCTTAACCAAGACCACAACGTAACGCTACAAATCGGTGGTTCTGACCAGTGGGGAAATATGACAGCTGGTACTGAATTGCTTCGTCGTAAAGCTGACAAGACTGGCCACGTTATAACTGTTCCACTGATCACAGATGCAACTGGTAAGAAATTTGGTAAATCAGAAGGAAACGCAGTCTGGCTCAATCCTGAAAAGACTTCTCCATACGAAATGTACCAATTTTGGATGAACGTGATGGACGCAGACGCTGTTCGCTTCTTGAAAATCTTTACTTTCTTGTCACTTGATGAGATTGAAGACATCCGTAAACAATTTGAAGCAGCTCCACACGAACGCTTGGCTCAAAAAATCTTGGCTCGTGAAGTTGTTACACTTGTTCACGGAGAAGAAGCTTACAAAGAAGCCCTCAACATCACTGAGCAACTCTTTGCAGGAAACATCAAAAATCTTTCTGTTAAAGAACTCAAACAAGGACTTCGTGGTGTACCAAACTACCAAGTACAGGCAGACGAAAACCACAATATCGTAGAACTGCTCGTGTCATCTGGTGTGGTTAACTCAAAACGCCAAGCCCGTGAAGACGTCCAAAACGGAGCTATCTACGTCAACGGCGACCGCATCCAAGACCTTGACTATGTCTTGAGTGACGCAGATAAGTTAGAGAACGAACTGACTGTTATCCGTCGTGGGAAGAAAAAATACTTTGTATTGACTTACTAAACTATTCAACATTTATCTATAAATAAAGGAGTTAACCTCAAGAAAGGTAACTCCTTTTTGCTGTTAATAACTCTCATCTATCTAGCCTTAATAGACAGGCTACGCAGGACTATACGTAAGGTTGTTAGATTATGTAAGATAGAAAGATTTGAAGGGCTGAGCCAGTTAAACAAGCCGAAGCCAATCAAACTACTATTTACGACAACGGTATCTTGAATATTCTTCTTGATGAGTGTTTGCAAAGATGATGATAGCCAATCCAACTCTTGGAAGAAATCCAAGCGATTATCTAACAATAATATATCACTCATCTGCTTAGAAATATCTGCACTCTCATTCATCACCACACCGATATCTGATAGGGTTAGAGCCGCTGAGTCGTTCAACCCATCCCCAACCATCAAAATAGTGTGACCTGCTTTCTGCAGTTCCTCTACTAACTCAAATTTCCCATCAGGTTTCAAATCTGTATAAACCTGATCAAAGGGCAAATCTTTGACTAATTCCTCTGTCCTAACCAAGGTGTCCCCTGTTGCCAGAATCAATTTTTTCCCTTGTGCCTTAAGTTTCTCCAAGGCTGCTTTTGCTTCTTTTCTCAAAGGAGTATGAATGCAGAACATTCCAATCAATTCATTCTGATAAGCCAAGAATAAGAGATTGTAGTGACTCTTGTACTCTTCAATTAAAGCATTTTGTTCTGAACTGATATGAATTTGCTCATCCTGCATCAAAACATAATTCCCAATAAGAACTGGTTGCCCATCGATATGGGATTTGATTCCCTTACTTGCGATATATTGGAGTTTCCCATGCATTTCCTCATGTTCAATTCCCTCTATCTCGGCTTGCTTGACGATGGCATTAGCAATAGGATGATAAATGTGTTCCTCAAGACAGGCACTGATTCTGAGAATATCTTCCTCACTATAGTCCCCAAAAGGTAACACCTTTTCAACTATCGGATAGCTAGTTGTGATTGTTCCCGTCTTATCAAACAAGAAAGTATCAACTTCCAGATATTTCTCCAGAACATCCCCATCCTTAATCACCATTTCACGATTCAACCCCTCCTTGATAGCTGTCAAATAAGCTACAGGAGTAGAGATTTTCAAAGCGCAGGAGAAATCGACCAATAGGAAAGAAATAGCCTTCGAAAAAGAACCTGTCAATAGGTAAGTCAGCCCAGCCCCCAAGAAATTATATTTGACGACCTTGTCCGCCATCTTGATGAAATAGCGTTGTTTCGTTTTCTTGTTTTCTTCAGATTTCTTCATCAACTCAATCAGCTGTAAAATACGGCTGTTCATCTGATTATCGGTTACACGAATGCGTAGCTCCCCAGTCTCCAAGACTGTGTTTGCACAAACCGAATCAGACTCTCTTTTTTCAACTGGAAAACTCTCTCCCGTCAAGGAACTTTCGTTGACCATACCTAAACCTGAAACTACTTGTCCATCAAACAGAATTTCATTTCCTTGAGATAGGACCAAGACATCTCCTATTTGAACGTCGGAACTCTTGATACTAACGACCGTATCGCCCTGTACTAAGAATACATCGCTCTCTTTTGCAAGAAGACTCTGTTCTAAATCTGTTGCAGTTTTTTTCAAGGACCACTGATCTAAATGATTCCCCAAATCAAGCATAAACATGATATTGCTAGCTGTCTTAGATTGGTTCATAAACAAGGACAATAAAATCGCCGAACAGTCCAAGACCTCCATCGTTAGTTCCTTACGCGCTAGTGTTTGATAGGCTTCTCTAATATAACCAAAAGCCTGATAACAAGTCCATATATAGCGAATAGGATACGGCACAAAACTACGAAAAAGTACACGCTTAACCGCTGCACCTGAAACAATAGAATAAGCACTCTCTTCTCTACGAATGGGAAGAGTCATCAACTCAGAAACTTTCCCTTTATCAATTCTTTTTAAAAAGGCTTCTGCATTATCTAATACAGAAAAGCCTTCTTTTATACGTAGAGTAAAGTGCTGTTGATCCATGTAAAACTGGATAGACTCAATCCCCTTTTCATCTCTCGCCAAGGAACGAAGATAGTCTTGAATATCCAAGGTGAGTGAAAAAGAAGATGATAGTCGGATATGTTGGTATCCTCTATGTAGCACTTTAAAAGACATATTATTCTCCTATAAGGCTATCTAATTGCTCTTCTTTTTTCTCTTGCTCGTACAAATATTTGGCATCTTGCAAGACATCATCTCCATGTTGCTTCACAACAGAAACAGATGCATCTAGCTCGTCTTTCAACTTGTAAGCCTTAGCCAAAGCTTTAGAATAACCTTTTTTAGCTTCCTTACTTGCCAAGATTTTCAAACCAAGGGTACCAAATGCAACACCACCTAAAAAGAGTGATGATTTTTTCGCAACTTTTGCGACGGTCAATACTTCTTTTAACATACTTATTTCCTCCTAGATATTATTATATAGCAATTTAGATATAAAAGCAATTTTATTCTATAAATTGGAGAATTAGTTTTATTTCTACTGAATCTCCCATCTACTTATTCCTAAAGTTGCTTTCATTTGCCTCTTTTGATACACTTAAACTATGAATACAAATCTCAAACCTAAACTCCAGCGCTTCGCTTCTGCGACTGCCTTTGCCTGTCCTATCTGCCAAGAAAATCTGACTCTGGTAGAGAGCAGTCTCAAATGTAGCAATCGTCATTCTTTTGACTTGGCTAAATTTGGCTATGTCAATCTGGCACCTCAAATTAAGCAATCTGCTAACTACGACAAGGAAAACTTTCAAAACCGTCAACAAATCCTAGAAGCTGGCTTTTACCAAGCTATTTTAGATGCTGTATCTGACTTGTTAGCAAATTCAGAAACTAGCACCACAATCTTGGATATTGGTTGTGGCGAAGGTTTCTACTCTCGAAAACTCCAAGAAAGTCACTCTGAAAAAACTTTCTATGCCTTTGATATTTCCAAAGATTCCGTCCAAATCGCTGCCAAGAGTGAACCAAACTGGGCAGTCAATTGGTTCGTTGGCGACTTGGCACGACTTCCTATAAAAGACGCTAGCATGGACATTCTGCTTGATATCTTCTCACCTGCCAACTATGGAGAATTTCGTCGCGTTTTATCCAAAGACGGTATCTTGATAAAGGTTATTCCAACCGAAAATCACCTCAAGGAAATCCGTCAAAGGGTACAGAACCAGCTGACAAACAAGGATTATTCTAATCAAGGTATCAAAAATCATTTCCAAGAACACTTTACCATCCTATCTAGTCAAACTGCCTCTCTGACTAAGACTATCACATCAGAGCAACTTCAAGCCCTACTCAGCATGACCCCTCTCCTCTTTCACGTTGACCAGAGCAAGATTGACTGGAGCGACTTGACAGAGATTACCATTGAAGCAGAGATTTTGGTTGGGAAAGCATTCTAAACTAGACTTCCCAAAGGTATAAAACTTACCGAAAATCTCCAATATTACAAAAACGCATAAGAACAGGTACTCAAAAACCTTAATCTTATGCGTTTTGTTATGCAAAAATCACTGGAGTTTCTATATACATTAAGTGGAAATCTTTGAAACCAGTTCTTTTAATAACCATTGAATACCATATATTACATTTACCCCAAATATGATATAGGCCGTATAAATCAAGTATTTCGATTTCTCCCGCCTCAAAGAATAGATCTTGTACAAGATAAACAAATTTAAAATAATAAATAACAGAGACAAAATCTTCCCTCCAAAATCAATCCTAAAGGTACACAGTCAAGCATAGCCCTAAACTTTATTTTCGATTCGAGATAACAAACTTATCAATAAATAGTAAATGATATAAGGCAAGTGTAATTCCCAATAAGCACCCATGATAAGAGATTTCTTGATGGGTAAGGGGGAAAAGAGTATTATTACCCGTCAAGAGGCAGGTCAAAATAACAAATAAAATCCAAAATAAATCAGTCCATTTATATTTTGAAAAATATTTTTTAACATAATAGCACATTTTTCTTGACTACAATAACATTATATGATAAAATGTAAGCGAATACAAATAAAAAGAAATTGCCTTATTCAATTAATATTCCTATAAGAAAGCAGATGATTCCAATGTACAAACTATAATTATCAACCCTTAATATCCAACTTAGTTATGAAAGAATGGTAGGTGATCATTATCATGAAAAAAATACTAATTACTCTATTATTTAGTTGTTTAGCATTGTTTTATTTGCCTATTTCTGTAAACGCCGATACCACTAATGACCTTGTTATAAAATTCAACGAACTGCAATTTACTGTTGAGGATTATAATATCCCTAATCCAGAAGTAGTATATTCGAAATCAGGATTCAACGAAGTTGCAACTGTTATTGATAGTGATACTGGAAAGGTTGTTGAAACTATTGAATTTATTCCAGATCTCTCTCGATCTACAGTTACTTCACACACATTAAAAAGAAGTGCAACATTTGCTAGAACTACAGTTCAATTAAGCGTAAATATTGAGCTATATAATGAGGGTTCTTTCCGTCAGATTAACTCAATTCACGGTTATTACTTAGGAATAACAAATTCTATTACAAACACATCTATTGAAGACAAAACTATTGATGTTTGGTCTACAAATGGATTCCCTACAACAAAAATAAAGTATGCTTATAATGGCACTTTAACAGCAGTTATAGAAAGTAGTGGTTCAGCTTCAGTTAAAGCAGAGTTGTTAGGAGCTGGATTTACATTTGGAGGTACTATATCAGGCAAATCTTATTATAGAGTCCCATTTAATCAAAACGGAACTATTAGTCTATACAACTATTAGTCTATACTAACTTAGGAGATAATCGATATTATGAATGAAAAAAAACATACATATTTTATTTGTGCAAGTATTATTATTTCATCTATAATTTTAGGACTCTTTATTTATAAAGGAATTTATGACGGATTTGACGTTTTGGGTCAATTTACAAACGATGGCCTCAGGGTAATTAGTACTAATATTAGTACTGTTGGTAATAATATTAGTAATAATAGGTAGTTAATAGTAATAGAATTCAAACAAAAAACGGTAATTTTGAACTGCACCCCAAAAGTTAGACAGAAAAAATCTAACTTTTGGGGTATTTTTATTATGAAATTAACTTATGATGATAAAGTTCAGATCTATGAACTTAGAAAACAAGGATATAGCTTAGAGAAGCTTTCAAATAAATTTGGGATAAACAATTCTAATATTAGGTACATGATTAAATTGATTGATCGTTATGGAATAGAGTTCGTCAAAAAAGGAAAAAATCGTTACTATTCTCCTGATTTAAAACAAGAAATGATTCATAAAGTCTTACATGAAGGCTGGACTAAAGATAGAGTTTCTCTTGAATACGGCCTCCCAAGTCGTACGATACTTCTTAATTGGCTAGCGCAATACAAGAAAAACGGGTATACTATTGTTGAGAAAACAAAAGGGAGAGTACCTAAAATGGGACGTAAACCAAAGAAGAAACCCGAAGAGATGACAGAGTTAGAACGCCTTCAAGCAGAAAATGAGTACCTGAGAGTGGAGAATGCCATCCTAAAAAAGTTAAGAGA
>NZ_VMMJ01000044.1:0-245 GCF_013277145.1 Streptococcus sp. 3705
ATATAGTTGTCGCTTGAGAGAAGCGAGTGACAAAGACCTTTGAAAACTGAACAAGACGAACCAATGTGCAGGGCACTACAACTAAGGTTGTAGTACTGAACAATGAAAAAACAATAAATCTGTCAGTGACAGAAATGAGTGAGAACTCAAACTTTTAATGAGAGTTTGATCCTGGCTCAGGACGAACGCTGGCGGCGTGCCTAATACATGCAAGTAGAACGCTGAAGGAGAAGCTTGCTTCTCTG
>NZ_VMMJ01000045.1:0-996 GCF_013277145.1 Streptococcus sp. 3705
AATTAGCAGAATTAAAAATAGCAAGAGCTGAATTAGTAGATAAAGCAACAGAAGAGCAAAAAACAAAATTAGAAGCAGATGCTGGAAAACTAACAAAAGCAAGTACAGAAGGTAAAACTCAAGATAGTATTACTGCCTATAATGAAAAATATGCTCAACTAGCAACAGAGTTAGAAGCGGCAAAAAACAAAGCAACAGCGATCAAAGAAGCTGGGGATAATGCAAGTGAACACGAGGCATTAAAAGCGCAAGCGGCAGTTGATGGAGTATTAGCAAAACTAGAAGCAGCCAAAGCAGTGTTAGTGGACAAAGCGACAGACGATCAAGTATCAGAGTTACGAAAAGCAGACGTATCATTAACACCAGCAGCAGCAAGTACATTTGAAACAGCAAAAACTCCGGCAAGTATTGCAGCGTACAAAAAAGCAGTAGAAGCGATTCAAACAGATTTAACAGAAGCGAAAGCTACAGCAGCAGATTTAGTGAGAAAAGCAGAACAAAATAATGCGACACAAGCAGATGCAGCATCAGCAATCGCAAAAGTGGATAAATTAAAAGTTGAATTAGCAAAAGCCAATGCACTACTAAAAGACAAAGCGAATACTAGCGACTTAGCAACAGCTAAAGATGCATTAAAAGAATTAGCGAAAGTAGAAAACGCAACTGATGGCAAAACAACTTCTACAGCAGCAGCGTATACAGCAGCTAAACAAGCAGCGGATGCCGCAGTAGCAAAAGCCGAGGGATTAATAGCAAATCCCAATGTAACACCAGAAGAAGTTGCAGAAGCATTAACAGAAGTAAAAGCTAGGAAAGACGAGTTAGAAAAAGCCAAAGTAGCGTTAGTAGATAAAGCAACAGAAGAGCAAAAAACAAAATTAGAAGCAGATGCTGGAAAACTAACAAAAGCAAGTACAGAAGGTAAAACTCAAGATAGTATTACTGCCTATAATGAAAAATATGCTCAACTAGCAACAGAGTTAGAAGCGGCAAAAA
>NZ_VMMJ01000046.1:0-795 GCF_013277145.1 Streptococcus sp. 3705
CATCTTAAATACTCTGTTTTCCTTAATTTTTTACAAATCAACTTGATTAGACCTGGGGTATGATTTATCTTCTAAATTTTCGTTTGATAATAGAGCGTTGGACTTTTAAAACAAGTAAGCTAAATCCAATTGCTGCGACAAATGCAAGAGCAGTTGATAATTTTAATGATAAAAAGATAAAACTAAAGATAGCAATGCAGATACAAAAAACAGCAATATTAATAAAAAATAGGATTTCCTTGAGATTGGCATCAGATTGTGCTTCAGGTGTATAATCTTGATAGCGAGGAATCTGATGATTTAATTCTTCTTGATTGTCTACCTCATAGGATTGTAATTTTCTTACAGGCATTATTCTCTCCTTAACTGTACATACCTATTTTATCATTTTTTCAGCAGAGAATTATTACAGAAAGGTTACAAAAAGAATAAAGTCCCTTTTCATTTTCAAACTATTGTTCAGGTTGAAAATAGATTAGTAAAAATTGAAACAGTATATTAATACTCTTCAAAACAAGTTAGCGTCATCTTGTATTAGGTATATGTTACTAATTTAGTCAGTTTTATCTACAATCAAAAAACTGTTCTTTGATTTTTATTGAGTATATAGACTGCAAATTGTGTTTAAAAATGGTATAATGATAAAGTTATATAGTCCCGATAAGATGGTAGGTATTTCTATTTTTTCTTTTGCGTCGCAACTCGCAAAGAATGACGGCTCCAAAGTCGTTCGTTATTCTACGGTTGCCGCTATAGGGGGATCACCCTATGCGCCTTACTAGCTTCAGAAATAAA
>NZ_VMMJ01000047.1:0-388 GCF_013277145.1 Streptococcus sp. 3705
TTCGATCCCGTTAACTCCCAAAGGTCCCGTAGTGTAGCGGTTATCACGTCGCCCTGTCACGGCGAAGATCGCGGGTTCGATTCCCGTCGGGACCGTTTAAGATAACGCAAGTTATTTTAGACTCGTTAGCTCAGTTGGTAGAGCAATTGACTTTTAATCAATGGGTCACTGGTTCGAGCCCAGTACGGGTCATATCTGCGGGTTTGGCGGAATTGGCAGACGCACCAGATTTAGGATCTGGCGCTTAACGGCGTGGGGGTTCAAGTCCCTTAACCCGCATTAAGATATAATAAATGAGCCGGCTTAGCTCAGTTGGTAGAGCATCTGATTTGTAATCAGAGGGTCGCGTGTTCAAGTCATGTAGCCGGCATTTTTAGATAGAAGAAAA
>NZ_VMMJ01000048.1:0-359 GCF_013277145.1 Streptococcus sp. 3705
CGTCAGCGTCGCCTTGCAGTCTGTATTTTACCGACCAAGCTATGATGATGGACTTAAATAGGTGGTTTGGAGCGTCCTAGTGGCTAGGAAATGCTGCTCATAGTCCTTTGCTGAGGCTAGGGTGTTTCAACATTCAACACTCAACTGGTTGATCTAATTGATAGGAAGGGAATTACTATAAAATACTCAGGTTTCCATCATATATTTCGAAATGAGTTTGTAATTAAAATGTAATAATATCGTAAAAATGGTGCAGATGATGTTGTGCATATATAAATGTAGTATAACTCTTGTATCTTTGTTAAAAAATAGGCTGTATCAAAAGGTTTTATACGTCTGTGCATATATATATATATATA
>NZ_VMMJ01000006.1:0-21377 GCF_013277145.1 Streptococcus sp. 3705
CCGGGCATTAGCCCAACCAATGACTTGGTAGCTAAGAAAATCTTTAGCAACCCAGAAATCACTTGTCAGTTTATTCGCGATATGCTGGACTTGCCAGCAAAAAATGTGACGATTTTGGAGGGAAGTAACATTCACGTCTTGCCTTCCCTGCCGTACTCAGCGCAGGATTTTTACACTAGTATAGATGTTTTGGCTGAGTTGGACAATGGGACACAGGTTATCATTGAGATTCAAGTTCATCATCAAAATTTTTTCATCAATCGTCTGTGGGCTTATCTGTGCAGCCAGGTCAATCAAAACCTCGAAAAAATTCGCCAACGAGAAGGTGATACTCACCAGAGCTACAAGCATATCGCACCTGTTTACGCAATAGCTATTGTGGATAGTAATTATTTCCAAGATGATCTAGCTTTCCACAGTTTTAGCATGCGAGAAGATACGACGGGTGAAGTCTTAACCATCACCAATAATGGACAAGAAAACCATCTAGTCAAGATGGCATTCTTGGAATTAAAAAAATACAGAGAAACCAGCAAAGACGAGGTTCGCAAGCCGTGGTTAGAGTTTTTTGGGAACAAACCCTTTACCCAACAACCCGAGCGAGCTATCAGCCAAGCAGATCAACTGCTGGACTACAAGAGCTGGTCCGAGGAGGACAGGAAGATGTTTAGTCAACTACGTATGCGCGAAGAACAAGCATTATTGGCCCATGACTATGCCTTGGAACAAGCGGAGGAAAAGGGCTTAGAACGTGGTCGTGCGGAGGGGATTGAACAGGGATTAAAAGTAGGTTTAGTAAATCTAGTCCGCCAAGGTCTCCTGACTTCCGAGGTTGCCAGCCAGCAGTTGAGCATGACTGTCGCTGAGTTTGAAGCATTGTTATAAGATTATACAATCACTAATCATGACCACCCCTAAAACGGGTGGTTTGTACCAGGGCTATAAGCCCAAATTACCAGCCAGCGCCTAAAGACGCTGGCTTTCACTTTGTTCAAGCCTCATTGCTCTTGACTCGTCACTTGCCTCTTAAAGAGGCTTTAGTATTACTTACCACTATCCCTAAAGGGATCCTCATATTCTTTTACACTCAATTTATCTAGTGCTATATCATGCTTTACTCGTTCTTAAATATTCATACTCGTGAAGAAATCATCCACTGGATAATTTCTTTACTCTTGAATATATTTCTTAATTGTGGCTTCATTGAGTCCCACCGTACTCACATAATAACCTTCCGCCCAGAAATGTCGATTCCCAAACTTGTACTTGAGATTGGCGTGTTTGTCAAACATCATGAGTGCACTTTTTCCTTTTAAATAACCCATGAAACTCGAAACACTTATCCTTGGTGGAATACTTACTAACATGTATACATGGTCTGGCATTAAGTGACCCTCGATAATTTCAACTCCTTTATAACTACACAAGCGATGAAATATTTCGCCTAAACTACTTCGATATTGATTATAGATAACTTTTCGTCTATACTTAGGGGTGAACACAATGTGATACTTACAATTCCACTTTGTGTGCGATAAACTATGAGCCTTTTGTGCCATATTTTTCTCCTTTCGCTTTACAATTGACTTGAACACCTTTATTGTATCGTGTTCGGAGTTTTTTTGGTATAACCTTCGACGCGCACCCGCATAGCGGGTGGTTCTTTTGTCTCGCACCTAGCGGAGCGAGACGGACTAATAGTCACATAATAAAAGCGAACAAGAATGAAATATTGTCTTGTTCACTTTTTATTTTCTACTATCCAACAAAACCCTCACGCGATTATATACACAAAAAGAGAAGGTAACAAGTCCTTCTCTTTCATATTTTTAACTAATTAGTTTTTGCGTTTCACAAATGGAAGGGCACCAAGGAGCAAGCCTAGGAATCCTAATGATGCAATTGCAGCATTATCTTTGCCACCAGTGTTTGGAAGTTCTTTCTTATCTTCTGCTTTTGCAGCTGGTGCTTGATAAGTGTTGTCTTGACTAGTACCTGCTACAGCTGGAGCTGTCGGTGCTGGTGTTTCAGCTGTTGGTGCAGCTGGAGTATCTGTTCCAGGAGCTGGTGTAGATGGTGTTGTTGAACCTGGTGTAACAGATGGTCTGTTAATAATATAGCGATCACCTGGATACTCCCCACCATTTGCCTGATGGTCTAGGTTACTGTTACCTGAATCAGAACCAGTTACTGGACCTTCGTATGGGTTAACTTCATTTACCGCTGGTTTTACACCATTTAAAGCAATATTAAGTTCTTCTTCTAATGCTGTAGTATCTTTTCCATCAGCTTTATCTTTTGCAATTTGACGACGTAGTACACGAACTTCTTCTGCTTCACGGTCTGCTACATATGAATAATAATCTTCATCTGCTTGTTCTAATGCAGCTTTAGCTTCTTTTGCTTCTTTTTCTGCTTGTTTTAATGTTTCTTCTGCATCTTTTAATGCTGCTTCAGCTTTTTCTAAATCAGCTCTTGCTGCTTCTCTATATTGATCAGCTTGTTCACCGTCAGCATCTTTATAGCTTGCTAATTCTTTTTCAAATTTTGCTTTAGCTTCTTTTGCAGCTGCTAATTCCTCTTGAGCTGCTTTCACATTTTCTTTAGCTGCTTCAACAGCTGCTTTAGCTTCTTCTCTATTAGATTCAGCTTCTTTTTCATCATGTTTAGCTGCAGCTAATCTTTCTTCTGCATCTTTAACATCTGTATTTTCTTCATCTAAACGTTTGTTGATTTTATCTTGAGCATCAGCGTCAATTCCACCATTGATTGGTTTAACTTCGGTAACTTCACCAGATTCGTTACGTTTTAATTCAGCACCTGGAGCAGGTTTTGCATCTTTAACTTCTACAGGTGCATAGTTTTCACCATATTTTCCTGGGTCTGCTTCATCTGATTCAGTCTTGCTAGCTTCTGCTAAGTCTTTTAGTACTTCTTCAGGTGTGATTTGTTTTTCATCAATAGCTTTTAATAAATCTTCTTTACCGATAGCTGCCTTAGCTTCTAAGATTGCTACTTCTTTATCTTTAATTTTATCATTTTTATTAATAGCTTCTTCAGCTTGTTTTTCTAACTCTGTAAAGTAATCAGCGACATCTTCTTTAGTCACAGCAGTTGAAGCTGCTTCTTCAGCCTTCACAACTGATGGGTGAGAAGCAAGGAAACCTGTCCCTAAAACAGCTACACTAGCCAAGCTAGCAGTGAAAAGTTTTTTCTTATCCATAAAGTATTTACCACCTCTAATATCTTTTTACTTTCATTGCACCATTTTCTTTCGGAGAAATCAAAAAATAACATCCCTATTGACAAAAAAATAAGAGGAATTTCCCCTTATTTCTTTATTATATTCATTATACCCACTCACCATTGGCATTTACTGTGTAACCATCGATAGTTGTGTTCACAGCCAATGCACCTGATGAATATGAGTAATACCATTTACCGCTAACTTGGTACCAACCTGTCTTCATAGCACCTGAGCCAGCAAGATAATACCATGTACCACCTTGCTTGAGCCAACCTGTTTGCATAGCACCTGAAGCATTGAGGTAATACCAGTTACCATCTAAAAGCTTCCAACCAGTCTGCATAGCACCTGAACCGTCAAGATAATACCATGTACCATTGTCTTTTATCCATCTAGTACCCATTTTACCTAAACTGTCAAAATGGTACCAACTACCATTTATAAATTTCCAGCCTGTCTGCATAGCACCTGAGTCGTTAAGATAGTACCAATTACCATCAACTTGTTTCCAACCAGTTTTCATCACACCAGTTTCATCCAAGTAATACCATGCCCCATCTTTGACCCAACCTGTCTTCATTCCATCTTCTTTAGAGAAATAATACCAATCCAGTCCAATTTTCTTCCATCCAACATGACGATTTCCCTCATCATCAATGAAGAATTTTTTACCATCAATTAAAACAAGACCTGGTTTAAGGACACCTTCCTCATCTAAGAAATAATGTTTCCCGTCTACTGTAATATCCCCTGTTAGACGAACACCTTCTTTTAGATAGTAAGTTTTATCAGCAATTTTGATAAAGCCAGTTTTCTTATCACCATTTTCAACAAAATAGTAAACCTTATCAGCAACTTTTACAAAGCCTAGCTTTTTAACACCATCTTTTTCATCTAAATAGTATTGCTTATCACCTGAAGTCAATAGACCTTTTTTCATAGCTCCATCAGCTTCAAAGTAGTAAGTCTTATCATCGATTTTTTGCCAACCACTAACCTTTTTACCATCCTTGATATAGTAGACTTTTCCGTTCTCTGTTTTGAACTGACCTGCCGCTGCAGACTGATTTTGGTTAGTATTAGTTGTTGAATTTGAGCGATAGATATGGTAAAGTGTATCACCTTTTAATTCACCAGTAACATAAGTATAGTTGGCAATATCCAGACGACTGGTATCAGAAGCTGCAGAGCCTGTACGTGGATCTTTAATATCAACTGGAACATCACTACCAGGTTTATATTCTACAAAACGAACTTTTTTTACTGGAGAATTAGAATTTGTTGTTGAGCCATTATTATTGTTTGCACCAGTACTATTTTGGTTATTATTCCCATTAGCATTACTAGTGCTACCATTGTTTTGGTTGTTATCTCTATGGTATGGATTGGTCTGAGTACCAGAATTCGTAGTACCTGTCGTAGCAGTAGGCGCATACATATGATACATAATACCATCTTCTTCTCTACTAGAAGTATAGATATAACTTGCAATTTCAGGGTGATTCTCAATAGATGCAGCTGTCACAGCAGCACCTGTAAGTGCAGCTTTGATATCTACAGGTCCACCATTTTTAAATGTTGCATAGTGGACTTCTTTAACCGTAGAAGTTGTTGAAGTCGTTGTTGCCCCTGTTTCGGCAGCTTTTACTTGTTGAACTGAAGCCATAGCTAGCACTGAAGTAGCTAGTAAGATACCTGTTAGTGTTTTCTTCATGAGAAGAACCTCCTTTATTAAATGGTTAAATTTATATAGATTATATCTCTTTCCTATAATAAATGCAATAAAAAAACATAAAAAGTGTAGAAATATTTAACAATAACAGAAAGAGAGCGGTTCAAACCACTCTCTTTGTTATTTTATACCCATTCACCGTTGGCATTTACATAGTAGCCACCGACTGTAGTATTTACTGCAAGGGCACCTGAACTATAAGCATAGTACCATTTACCACCAACTTGGAACCAGCCAGTTACCATAGCACCTGAACCTTTAAGGTAGTACCATGAATCACCTACTTTAGCCCAACCTGTTTGCATAGCACCTGAACTGTTTAAATAGTACCAAGTGCTACCATCTTGCAACCAGCCTGTTTGCATTTCGCCTGAACCATTTAGGTAGTACCAAGTGCTACCATCTTTAACCCACCATTTTTGCATGATGCCTTCAGCGTTAAAGTAATACCACTTACCACCATCTTGTAACCAGCCAACTTGACGTTTGCCTTCTTTATTTACATAAATCCAGTTACTATCAACTTTATTCCAGCCAGCTTTTGTATTAGATTCATCTGTTAAGAAATATGTTTTACCATCAACGGTAATTTCCCCAAACTTACGTTCACCTTCTTCAGTGACATAGTAATACTTATCGCCAGCACCCTTGATAAGACCTGTCTTACGCTCACCTTCTGTAGTAATGTAATACCATTTTCCAGCACTATCTTTTACAATACCTGACTTGGTTGTACCGTCTTCAGCAAAGAAGTACCATTTATCACCTACCTTATGCGCTCCAATTGTCACAACACCATCTTTGACAAAATAAGTTTTTCCATTTTCAGAGATAATCTCTGTCTTACGAGCTCCATCTGACACAAAATAATAGGTTTTTTCTCCTACTTTAATGAAACCAGTTTTCTTAACACCTTGTCCGTCTAGATAGTAACGTTCAGATGTGTTTTCAAGAACTCCGTGAGCCATAACACCTTCACTATCAAAATAGTAAGTTTTTCCATCAACATTAGCCCAACCTTTTACAGGATTTCCTTTATAGTAAAGATAACGATTACCAGCAGACACACGCCATTTTACATCTTTATCAGAAGTTTTATAGCCTTGAGTATTTAACTCACTGACAGACGCATCGGGATCGTTTACATAATCATCAATCTTTGTCCCTTTCTCAACGAATAAGTAGTATTTTCTTCCCCCTTCAACATAGGCACGTTGAAATTCAAATCCTTCAATTGTCGAATGTTTAGAGATCGGCTGATTCCCATCTTCAAAAAATACTGTCTTACGTTCTTGTGAACGACCATTAATCACTGTGATCCACTCAGTTCTATAAACAACTTCTTCCGCACTTACTGGACGAGCTGTAATTGCAGAGTAACTGGTTAAAACTGCTGCACTTGCCATTGTCAAGCTAGCTACTGCTAGGGCTAAAGCTTTTTTATTTTTCATATGAGCATTCTCCATGTTTAAAATTTTAGGTAATAAACCTAGTTTTATTGTATCTTATTTTTTAAAAAAATTCTAAAAAAAACTGAACTTTTTATGGAAAAAATAAAAAGCAGAAGAAATCTCCTGCTTTTTTGATTAAACTAGATTATTTAACCCATTCACCGTTTCCGTTTACAGTGTATCCACCTACAGTAGTATTAACTGCAAGGGCACCAGAACCGTCAACGTAGTACCATTTACCAGCAACTTCAAACCATTGGCTAGCTTTCATAGCACCTGATGCTTCAAGGAAGTACCATTTGCCACCGTGTTGCAACCAACCAGTTTCCATAGCACCTGAACCATTTAGGTAGTACCAAGTGTTACCATCTTTAACCCACCATTTTTGCATTACGCCTTCAGCGTTAAAGAAGTACCATTTACCGTCGATTTGTTTCCAACCAGTAACTTGTTTGTTGTTGTCATAGTAGTGCCAGCCGTTTTCACCTTGAACCCACTCAGTACGAACAACATTGTAGCTGTCAGTTTTTTCAATTTCAACTGATGCATTTACATACATATCATTATTTTCGTTACGTCCAACTGCATCTGCTGTAAATAGTGAAGATTTTGTTAGGCGCTCAGGTAAAAAGTAACCTTTTGGTACTGTCAAAATACGGTAAACCGCTACTCCACCCTCGTGTAATTCAAACTCAGCATCACCTGCTTCATTTGTCTTAGCACTTACAAGAGCTGGGGCATCTTTAACAGGTTTTCCACCTTGAGCATTCAAGAAATCTTCAGTAGTTTTGTAAACTAATAGCTCAAATTCAACACCTGCAACTGGTGCACCTTGTTTATCTTTAACGTTGATACGTCCATGTGTTCCATTTGTGAATGGTACAACCTTTTGAACTTTACCATCTTTAAGATTAAATTGGCTATCATATGGATTAGATACTTTATCCTTGAATTGATTGTTAGGATTAATTACCAAATAAGTATAAGTAGAACCATCTGCATATTGAACAGATACTACTTTATCTCCATTTGCTAGAACTTGTTCAGCACGGTTAGTTTCAGTTGCTTTTTCCACTTGTGAAGGATCGTAAGTTTTTTCAACTTTTCTAACTGATGCTGCTTCTTCAGGTGTCAATTGTCTGTCAGCTGAAACAGCTTGTACAGCACCAAATGCTGCAAGAGCGACTGCGCTTGTCAATAAAACTTTTTTCATCGTTTTATCTCCTTTATTTTTCTTTAAAATATTTTTTCGTAAGACTATCTTACTACCATACAGTATATAAATATTTGCAGGATTTGTCAAGGGTTTTCATCAACTTTTTACCTATTTTTTTCAAAAAAGGGGAAAAAACGTCTTTGTGAGATGAAATACTCTTCAAATACCGTATCTCACAAGTGAAAATCTCACAAATTTCTTAAACCCTGAGTCAAACCTCACATATCTAATCCATATCGATAGTTGGATAGAACTCACTTCCATGATATTATCCTATAACCCCTTCCAAATGTCAAGCAAAAATGACAAGTATTTTAGAAATAACTCGCCATTTCATTAACTTTCTACTATTTAAAATGTGACCTCATAGCAAGGACTCGAACTCAGCTACTGACATGCCCAATTGTTCACTCGCAACCTCGGATGTCAAAAGACCTTTATGTACTAGATTTACTAAACCTACTTTTAATCCCTCTTCAATGCCTTCTTCGCGCCCTTTTTCAATACCCTCTGCACGACCACGTTCAAGTCCACGCTCTAAACCTTGTTCAATACCTTCTGCTCGACTACGCTCAAGACCTCGTTCCAATCCCTGTTCAAGACCTTCCGCTCTAGCTGTTTCCAAAGCATAGTCCTGTGCCAACAAGGCTTGTTCTTCTCGCATACGTAGTTGACTAAACATCTTCCTGTCCTCCTCGGACCAGCTCTTGTAGTCCAGCAGTTGGTCTGCTTGGCTGATGGCTCGCTCGGGTTGTTGGGTAAAGGGTTTATTCCCAAAAAACTCCAACCACGGTTTGCGAACCTCGTCTTTGCTGGTTTCTCTGTATTTTCTTAATTCCAAGAACGCCATTACTATGATGACCTTATAAGAGTGCCTCAAACTCAGCTACTGACATACCCAATTGTTCACTCGCGAATTCGGAAGTTAAAACATGTTGGCGTACTAAATCTAGAAAGGTAAAGATTTTCCCACGCTCCAGTCCCTGTTCAACGCCTTCTGCTCGTCCTTGTTCAAGACCCTCTGCACGACCACGTTCAAGACCTCGCTCTAAACCTTTTTCGATTCCTTCCGCTCTAGCTGTTTCCAAGGCATAGTCATGAGCGAGTAAGGCTTGTTCTTCACGCCTGCGTTGTTCACTAAACATTCTCCTGTCCTCCTCGGACCAGCTCTTGTAGTCCAGCAGTTGGTCTGCTTGGCTGATGGCTCGCTCGGGTTCTTGGGTAAAGGGCTTGTTGCCGAAAAACTCCAACCATGGCTTGCGAACCTCATCTTTGCTGGTTTCTCTATATTTTTAGGTCTTATTTATGATGGTCTTTCAATAGTTCTTCAAACTCAGCCACGGTCATGCCTAATTGCTCACTCGCAACCTCAGGTGTTAGAAGACCTTGACGTACTAGATTTACTAAACCTACTTTTAATCCCTCTTCTCGCCCTTTTTCAATACCCTCTGCACGGCCACGTTCAAGTCCTTGTTCAATACCACGCTCCAGTCCCTGTTCAATACCTTCCGCCCTAGCTGTTTCCAAGGCATAGTCATGAGCGAGTAAGGCTTGTTCTTCACGCCTGCGTTGTTCACTAAACATTTTCCTATCCTCCTCGGACCAGCTTTTATAGTCTAGCAGTTGGTCTGCTTGGCTTATGGCTCGCTCAGGTTGTTGGGTAAAGGGCTTGTTACCGAAAAACTCCAACCATGGCTTGCGAACCTCGTCTTTGCTGGTTTCTCTATATTTTTTTAGTTCTAAGAACGCCATCTTAACTAAATGGTTTTCTTGTCCATTATTGGTGATGGTTAATATCTCACCTGTCGTGTCCTCTCGCATACTAAAACTGTGAAAGGCTAAATCATCTTGAAAATAATTACTGTCAACGATAGCAATAGCGTATACTGGTGCTATGTGTTTATAACTTTGGTGAGTGTTTCCTTCTTGTTGGCGAATTTTTTCGAGATTTTGATTGACCTGACTACACAGATACGCCCACAGGCGATTGATGAAAAAATTCTGATGATGAACTTGAATTTCAATGATAACCTGTGTTCCATTGTCCAACTCCGCCAAGACGTCTATACTGGTATAGAAATCCTGAGCCGAGTAAGGCAGGGAAGGCAAGACATGAATGTTACTTCCCTCCAAAATGGTCACATTTTTAGCTGGCAAGTCCAGCATATCGCGAATAAATTGACAAGTGATTTCTGGGTTGCTAAAGATTTTCTTAGCAACCAAATCATTAGTTGGGCTAATGCCCGGATGACGTAAGGTCATATTTCTTCTCCTTTCATTATAGCACATTTTTAAATCTAGGTTTACTAGATTCTCTGGCTCTATCTATTTATTCGGAAAAGAGACGAAAAAAAATAAAAGTTATTAAAATTATTGTTTATCCTTAATTTTGTCTGTATTAAAAAAGGTTTCGACACCTAATTTTTAAAATTAAAGCACACTGAATCTAGGAACGATTTGAATCATCTTGACCTGCTCTTGGTATTCTTGACTGAGTTTCCAAATCTTCTTTACAGACGGAAAGAGCATCATCGTGTTCCTTGATGATTCTGATTTTCTCACCTTGTTCAGCTATTACATCGTCCGCTATAGCGATTCCAAAATCTCGCATCTTATCCTTCATTCATCTTGGTAATCAACTTCTTAATGTTTGGTTTCTCATCTGGATTGTCAAAGATTCTCTGAATAATAGCTTGAGCAAATAAATCATTCCTTAGTTCAACCAATCCACAATATATCTTTCCAATTGCTTGGCAAACCAATCTTACTAGATAATATGATATTTGACTTTTCCATCAACTGTGCCTCTAAACTCATTAAAAAATCGTTCCAATCTTGAACAAAAGAATGTGAATGATGTTGTATAAGATTTTTCATAGCTAAAAGATAAGCAAATAAATCGTTATTATGGGTCTTTTTCTTTTTAGTCTCTGCATTCTTGTTTATTTGACGCAAATCAGCTGAAAAGAAACTTGGACTTGCTATTGTAAAATTTTGACCATATAGTCTTAAATGATGTGCTGTCCTATTTCTCATATACCATGTAGCTGAAACCCAGCCAAATAATTTACTCCGGATTTCTTCTCCATGAATTTTAGAATTTACCACACCAGTTGATAAAAATGTAGTATCTATCCAATACTCCCGGTACTCTTTTTTCAGTGCACTTATAAAACGAGTTGTTTCCCCAAAAGTCATCTCTTGAAAAAGAACCCAAATTGGAAATTTAGAACCTTTATTTTTGATATGATGCTGTATTGAAAGACTTTGATTCTCTGATAAATGTTTTTCTATAATTGAAATAAATTCGTGATATAATTCAGAGTTTTCATAAATAGTTTCATCCAAGTAACACTCACCTTTTTGATATTTTCCATTATATTGCTGACAAAGCGATTCAATAAAAGTTGATTTTATAAACTGCTCTAATCTACCAGAAAATATAAACAGAAACTGTGACAACCAGTCATTAAATTCATACAATAAAATCGCTGCTTGAAATTTTCCTTTATGAAGATTATCTGGAACCTGTTTAATAAAAGCAGAAAACGAATAGTAACTATGGCAACGTAAAAAATTTTTGGAATCTAGTTCCTCTTCAGGTGACATATCTAGCTTATCTGAAAGATAACTTACCAAATCTTCAAGAGGTAAAAATGCTTTCATTTCTCTCTTTAAATCTCTTGACAAAGAAATACTATTATCAGTTGTGTACATCATTAACCTTCTAAATCTATAAAAAAATGACTCCAGTTGCTATGAAACAGGGAGCAAAAGGAGTGCTTGTATCTAAATACTATACTATTCTATAAAAAAAGTCAAGTAAACTTGATATTTTTTCAATTTGTGTCTAATTGTTCACTCGCAAATTCGGAAGATAAAGCATGTTGGCGTACTAAATCTAGAAAGGCAAAGATTTATCCTTCAACTTTCCCACGCTCCAGTCCCTGTTCAAGACCCTCTGCACGGTCCGTTCAAAGCCTTGTTCTTCAGCTTGCTCCAAGGCATAGTCCTGTGCTAACAAGGCTTGTTATTCGCGCATACGTAGTTGGCTAAACATATTCCTGTCCTCCTCGGACCAGCTCTTGTAGTCCAGCAGTTGGTCTGCTTGGCTGATGGCTCGCTCGGGGTGCTGGGTAAAGGATTTATTCCCGAAAAACTCCAACCATGGCTTGCGAACCTCGTCTTTGCTGGTTTCTCTGTATTTTCTTAATTCCAAGAACGCCATTATTGTGACGTTCTTACAATAGTGCCTCAAACTCCGCTACTGACATACCCAATTGTTCACTCGCGAATTCGGAAGTTAAAACATGTTGGCGAACCATGTCTAAGAAGGCAAAAAGTTTCCCACGTTCTAACCCCTGTTCAATACCCTCTGCCCTAGCTGTTTCCAAGGCATAGTCATGAGCGAGTAAAGCTTGTTCTTCACGCCTGCGTTGTTCACTAAACATCTCCCTGTCCTCCTCGGACCAGCTCTTATAGTCTAGCAGTTGATCTGCTTGGCTGATAGCTCGCTCGGGTTGTTGGGTAAAGGGCTTGTTACCAAAAAACTCCAACCACGGCTTGCGAACCTTATCTTTGCTGGTTTCTCTGTATTTTTTTAATTCCAAGAATGCCATCTTTACCAGATGGTTTTCTTGACCATTGTTTGTGATGGTTAAGGCTTCACCTGTCGTGTCCTCTCGCATACTAAAGCTATGGAAAGCTTGATCATCTTGGAAGTAGTTACTATCTACAATTGCGATAGCGTATACTGGTGCGATGTGTTTGTAACTCTGGTGTGTATCACCTTCTCGTTGACGAATTTTTTCTAGGTTTTGATTGACCTGACTGCATAGGTAAGCCCACAGGCGATTGATGAAAAAATTCTGATGATGAACTTGGATTTCGATAATAACCTGCGTGCCATTGTCCAACTCAGCTAAGACGTCTATACTGGTATAGAAATCCTGCGCTGAGTAGGGCAGGGAAGGCAAGACATGAATATTACTTCCCTCCAAAATGGTTACATTTTTAGCTGGCAAGTCCAGCATATCGCGGATAAATTGACAAGTGATTTCCGGATTGCTAAAGATTTTCTTAGCTACCAAATCATTGGTCGGGCTAATGCCCGGATGTCTGAGAATTATATTTCCTCTCCTTTCATTATAGCACATTTTTAAATCTAGGTTTACTAGATTCACTGCTACTATCTATTTATTCGGAAAAGAGACGAAAAAAACCTGAGAATCATCTCAGGCTTGGTCATTAAATTTTTTTCTCAATACCGAAAAGTGGAGAAAGTGGTCGTTTTTCATGGATACGTACGATAGCATCACCTAGGAGATGAGCGATTGAAATCTGCTCAATCTTATCAATCAAACGCTCTTCTGGCAGATAGATGGTATCCAAAACAACCAATTTCTTAATAGCTGATTTTTGGATATTGTCCATAGCAGGACCAGAAAGAACTGGGTGCGTACAGCTTGCATAGACTTCAACAGCACCAGCTTCTGCAAGAGCATCTGCCGCATGACAAATCGTTCCAGCAGTATCAATCATATCATCAATCAAGATACAAGTCTTGCCTTCGACCTTGCCGATGATGTTCATGACTTCACTAGTATTCATCTTATCAACGCTACGACGTTTGTCAATGATAGCGATAGATGTTTTCAAAAATTCTGCCAACTTACGAGCACGAGTCACCCCTCCATGGTCTGGGCTGACAACCACATAGTCAGAACCAACCATGCCACGACGCTCAAAATAATCCGCAATCAGAGGAGCTCCCATCAAGTGATCCACAGGAATATCAAAGAATCCTTGAATCTGTGCAGCATGCAAGTCGATTGTCAATAAACGATCCACTCCAGCTACTTCAAGCATATTTGCGACAAGTTTTGAAGTGATTGGCTCACGCGCTCTCGCCTTTCTATCCTGACGTGCATACCCATAGTAAGGCATGACAACATTGACAGATTCTGCACTCGCACGCTTCAAAGCATCCACCATAATCAAAATTTCAAGCAGATTGTCATTTACAGGCGAACTAGTTGATTGTAGGATAAAGACGTGTTTCCCACGGATTGATTCTTCGATGTTGACCTGAATCTCTCCATCTGAAAATTGGCGAACACTTGATTTTCCCAACTCTATCCCAATCTCCTGCGCCACACGTTCTGCCAATTCTTTATTAGAAGAAAGGGCAAACAGCTTTAAATCAGAAAAAGACATGATTTCCTCCGGTATATATGTATCGCTTGTGCTTTTCACAAGATTTTTCCATCTACCATTGTAGCGCTTTTTGCACTATTTTTCAATCAAAAATAAAAGAAGGGCAACATATTTGTACCCTTGCATCATTCTTTTGAAAAATATTCTAGTTCATTATCTCATCGTGCTTCTCAACAAAGCGATAAGCCTGATAAAAACCGTAAAGAGCAATAGCTGTAACTACTGGAATCGCTAATGGCAACTCTGTCTCCAATTCAACAAAAGGAGAGTTAAACAAGAAATGAATTCCCAAGGCTAAACCTAGGAAAATAATCCCCTCTTTCTTGCCAGCCTTCTGCCCTTTATAGGCTCTGTAAAGCAAGTAAACACCTACTACAGCCAGACCTGAAAAAGTCCAGTGAGAGGCAATTCCTGAGATGATACGCTCTAAAATCCTCGCAATAGTAAAGTCAAATCCCTCTGGCAAATCCGTACGAATATAGCCAATATCCTCAATCATCTGGAATCCCAAACCAGAAGCAATCCCAAGTAAAAACAAAGATTTTAATTTTCGCACGGGAATCAAAGCTAAAACAAAAACAAGTGGCAACAATTTCAAGGGTTCTTCTACCAAAGGAGCCACAATAGCACTTTCAAAGGCATTTAAAAATCCACTATCTGGGAAAAGAATACCCAGCAAATCATGGATATAGGTATTAGCAAAACTAGATAGCCAGCCTGAAAGGAACATCCCACCCAATAAAGACAAAATCAAGGCCTTCTTTGGTAATTCCCATTTTTTCCCAATACGGAAAAGGAAATAAAGAGCCGGAATCATGTAAAAGAGAGCTAGAAAGATAGAAACTCCCATTAGTCCATATTCCGCAGCTGACATCGAACCATCCGTATAGTAGATAGTTTCATACTGCAAACCAATACATAGCAATAACATAAAAATAAATAAAATACTGTTTTTCTTCATACACTTTCTTTCTAAATGAAGTATTTATAATTCTACGACTGTCATACTTCCTGTATCTACATCATAAATGGCACCAGAGATAATGACATCATCTGGTATTAGGGGAGACTTGATAAGGAGTTGCATGTCCTCACGTACACTCTCCTCTATATCTTGAAAGGGCAAGAAGTCCTGGCCTGACACATCGACACCTAGTTCCTCTTTCAGATACTCCTGAAAAGGACCATTTTCAAAGGTCTGAGCACCACAGTCTGTATGGTGCAATACCACAATCTCTCTTGTCCCCATTTGTTGCTGGGAAATCACCAGCGAACGAATCATGTCCTCAGTCACTCGACCACCTGCATTCCGCAAGATATGAGCATCCCCAAGTGCCAATCCCAAAGCTGGCGCAACGTGCAAACGAGAGTCCATACAGGTCACAATGGCTACTCTAGTTTTGGGTTTAAGTGGTAGATTTAACTGCCCATGTAGGGCAACATAAGCCTGATTGGCTTGCATAAACTGTTCAAAATACGACACGATTCCCTCCTCGAAAATTTGATAGTCAAATATTTCTCCTATCTTATCATTTTTAAGAGGATTTGTCACGGATTATGCAAAGACCTTTTTCAAAACTTCCTGAATCGTTGTTACGCCAATGACCTGAATTTCCTTGGGCGGAGTGATTCCTGTCAAGGAATTTTTGGGTACATAAATCTTAGTAAAGCCCAATTTAGCAGCTTCGTTGATACGTTGTTCGATACGATTCACGCGCCGAATCTCTCCTGTCAAGCCCAGTTCTCCCACAAAACATTCCTGAGGATTAGTTGGCTTGTCTTTATAGCTCGAAGCAATGGCAACTGCAACTGCCAAGTCAATGGCAGGTTCATCCAATTTGACACCGCCAGCAGATTTGAGATAGGCGTCCTGATTTTGCAAGAGAAGACCTGCACGCTTTTCCAAAACAGCCATAATCAAGCTAGCACGATTAAAATCAAGTCCCGTCGTCGTACGCTTAGCATTTCCAAACATGGTCGGTGTTACCAAAGCCTGAACCTCCGCCAAAATCGGACGCGTCCCTTCCATGGTCACAACGATAGAGGAACCAGTCGCCCCATCCAAACGCTCTTCTAAGAAAACTTGACTCGGATTGAGGACCTCAACCAAACCGCCCGACTGCATCTCAAAAATCCCAATCTCATTAGTGGAACCAAAACGGTTTTTGACTGCCCTCAAGATACGAAAGGTATGGTGGCGCTCCCCTTCAAAGTAAAGCACCGTATCCACCATATGCTCCAACATTCTCGGCCCAGCCAAGGTTCCTTCCTTGGTCACATGACCTACGATAAAGATGGCAATGTTATTGGTTTTGGCCAGCTGCATAAGTTCAGCCGTCACCTCACGCACTTGAGAAACAGACCCCTGCACCCCTGAAATCTCAGGAGACATAATGGTTTGGATAGAGTCAATAACGAGGAAGTCTGGCTGGATTCTCTCTACCTCTGCGCGAACACTTTGCATATTGGTCTCTGCATAGAGATAAAACTCACTATCAATATCTCCCAAGCGTTCCGCTCGCAACTTGATTTGCTGGGCAGACTCCTCCCCACTGACGTAGAGAACCGTCCCCACTTGAGACAGCTGGGTTGAGACTTGTAAAAGAAGGGTTGATTTCCCAATCCCAGGATCCCCACCTATGAGAACGAGACTTCCTGGTACCACTCCACCTCCAAGTACACGATTAAATTCCTCCATCTCCGTCTTGGTTCGATTGACATTGATTGAAGTCACTTCAGCCAGTTTCATGGGCTTGGTTTTCTCACCTGTCAAGGACACACGCGCATTCTTGACCTCGGCAACCTCAACCTCTTCTACAAAAGAAGACCAAGACCCACAGTTAGGGCAACGCCCCAGATATTTAGGGGAATTATACCCACAATTTTGACATACAAATGTCGCTTTTTTCTTTGCGATGATAAACCTCTTTCTATATCTCTAACTCACACTCAATCACTTGGCAAAAATCAATCTTCTCATTTGGCACAAACTGGCGCATAAGCATGTTGTGAGTTACCACTATCACGGTCTGGTAATCTCGATACTTAGCCATGCATTCTAGAAAACGAGACTTCATTTCCGTAGCTGTCTCATATTGAATAGGACTATTAGGAAGTAACTCCCCCTTGTTTTCTAGAAACATAGTACGAGCTTTTTCAAAATTATCTGTGCTACTTTCATAGACCTGCCATTCATGCAATAATGGCTCCACTCTCAAAGGAAGTCCCGTAGCACAAACTACATAAGAAGCCGTTTCTAAAGCTCTTGTGACTGCAGAAGATATGATTATTTCAGCTGAAAGGAGTAAAGGATTGGTGCTCAGTTCCTGAGCTTGCTGCCGTCCCTTCTCAGACAAGGGCGCCAAATCTATCCCAAATCCCGTATAAGAACGCTCCTCTAACTCACGATAATCTGGCTCCCCGTGACGTACAAAGATAATCTTCATTCTAGTGCCCAGTCGATCCAAATCCACCAGTTCGAACGCCATCAGCCGCATCTCCATCTGCGATTAAGAAAGGTGCAAAGACAGCCTGGACAACACGTTCCCCAACTTCAAGAATAACCTCTTGGTCTGTGATATTCTTCATCTGCGCAAAAATATGCCCTTCATTCCCAGGATTTCCATAATAATCCCCGTCAAC
This sequence comes from Streptococcus sp. 3705, assembly GCF_013277145.1. Classification (GTDB taxonomy): domain Bacteria; phylum Bacillota; class Bacilli; order Lactobacillales; family Streptococcaceae; genus Streptococcus. The sequence continues at coordinate 17,505 of NZ_VMMJ01000006.1, forward strand.
GACCCCAACTGAATTAATTAAAACCAAGCCCTTCTTACGAGGGTTTGAAGAACGATCATAGAGGTAGAGAACCTCAGTCGGCTGCATATAAGCCTTAACCCCTGTCGGAACTAATACAATCTCTCCTGGCGCAATAACCATACGTACTGCAACCTTTAAGTCGTAACCAGCCGCATGCGCTGTCTCACGCTTGGGCAATAAACTTTCATCTGTAAAACTAGAAACCAATTCAAAACCACGAATTTTCATCATCTTCTCTTTTCTATTATCATTTATTCTAGATTATTCTATCTTATTTATTCGGAAAAAGCACGAAAAAAAGAGCACACAATTCAAATCGCTTAGGGCTGCTGGATTCCTCCCCTGACCCGCTTCACGCAGAACTGTTGCTCCACTATTTATTATATCACATTCCTATTCATTTTAAAAGCAAAATTATTTTTTCCGTCTATTTCTAAAAAAGTCCTGCATAATAGCTGCGCATTCATCTTCCAAAATTCCCGTTTCAACCTCCACACGATGATTGAGACGCTCATCTGTCAAGATATCGTACAAACTCCCAGCAGCGCCAAATTTATGGTTTTTAGCCCCGTAGACCACGTTTGGAATACGGGCAAGTCCAATCGCCCCACTACACATGACACAAGGCTCAATGGTCACAAAAAGCGTGCAATCAAGTAAGCGCCAGCTCTCCTCACTCAGATTCGCATTCTCTATGGCCATAATTTCCGCATGCATAACTGCTCGCTGCAGTTCCTCACGCGCATTATGCCCGCGACCAATGATTTCTCCATCCTTGACAATCACACAACCAATTGGAATTTCATCGTGTTCAAGAGCAATCTTAGCCTCTCTCAAAGCTTCCCTCATAAAGACTTCTTTTTCTTCAACTGTATAATTCATCAATTTCCCTTTTTCTACTTGTCAGTTTTATTATTATATCATGAATCCTAACACAAAAAAAGCCACCGAATGCGGTGACTTTATAGGGAGATTATTATGAAAAAGAAAAGTTTAGGATATTTGTTACAACAAGTTAGGAGGTCTTCTTGTAACTGTCTATAGTATACCCGACCTATCTTAAACAAATCTTAAAAATCTCTTACGACCAAACACTTTCTAAAATATTTGTTTGTTCACGACCAGGACCTACTGAGAAAGTAGAAATACGAACGCCAACCAATTCACTCACACGACGAACATAGTTACGCGCATTCTCAGGAAGATCTTCCAAATTACGAACTCCAGTAATATCTTCTGACCAACCTGGCAACTCTTCATAGATAGGCTTGCAACGTTTCAATTGCTCAAGACTAGCTGGATAGTAGTCAATACGTTGACCATCAAGATCATAGGCCACACAGATTTTCACTGTATCTAAACCACTCAAAACATCGATAGAGTTCAATGAAAGGTTAGTAATACCAGAAACGCGACGGCTATGGCGCATCACAACTGAATCAAACCATCCCACACGACGTGGACGACCAGTTGTTGTACCATATTCATGACCGACTTCACGGATACGTTCTCCCACTTCATCAAACAACTCAGTTGGGAAAGGACCGTCTCCAACACGACTCGTATAGGCTTTACATACACCAACAACCTTGTCAATCTTGCTTGGACCGACACCAGAACCAATTGTCACACCACCAGCTACAGGGTTTGATGACGTAACAAATGGATAGGTACCTTGGTCGATATCGAGCATAACTCCTTGTGCACCTTCAAAAAGCACACGTTTACCGTTATCAAGCGCATCATTCAAAATGACAGATGTGTCTGTCACATATTTCTTGATTTGTTGACCATATTCGTAATACTCTTCAAAAATATCATCGAAAGCAATAGCTTTACTGTCATACAATTTTTCAAAAAGACGATTCTTTTCAGCAAGGTTACGTTCTAAACGCTCACGGAAAATATCTTTATCCAAAAGATCTGCAATACGAATCCCAACACGAGCAGCCTTGTCCATATAAGCTGGACCAATTCCCTTGATTGTAGTCCCAATCTTATTGTCGCCCTTAGCTTCTTCTTGCAAACGGTCTAACTCGATATGATAAGGCAAAATAACATGCGCGCGATCAGAAATACGGAAGTTATCAGTTGTAACACCTTCCTCATGAAGATAACTCAACTCTTTCACAAGAGATTTAGGATTTACAACCATACCATTCCCAATAACAGAGATTTTTTCAGGGAAGAAAATTCCAGATGGAATCAAGTGTAACTTAAATTTCTTACCATCGATCACAATCGTGTGACCTGCATTATCACCACCTTGGTAACGTGCAATCACTTCTGCATTCGCTGAAAGGAAGTCTGTAATCTTCCCTTTACCTTCATCACCCCATTGGGTACCTACAACAACAACTGAAGTCATAATCTTGTCTGAGCCCTCAGGCTCTTCCTTTCTCACATACATGGCAGGAATCTCACCCGCAATTATATCTTACAATTTATTATAAGAAAAAATCGCCTTTTTATCAAGAAGAAACAATAGAAAGATTTGCTATTTCCAACTATTAAAAAATGTTTTAGAAAAAATTCCGGCTATTTATCATTATTTTCCCATAAAAAGTTAAATTTGTTCGGAAATTAACTCATACTGTCTCAACAAGCAACAAAACCTTGTTTCATTATCAATTTTTCAAGATACAAACGATAAGAAACACGATAATGGTAAACAATAAAATCCCTACGACACCCAATGCCATATCGAACTAAATAATAAATCAAAAATTTAAAATGAAAATGTTCCCAGTCAAAATTATCACCAAATACAGTACCATACTCTTCTTCAATATTTCTATAAAAATCCGCCATCTGCTCATAAATTTTTTGTAACATAATCAAATACTCCTTTTCTTTTTTATGAACTTATTCTAACAAAAAATTTTACACATTCACTATCAATTCCTGAATTGTTAAAATACCAATCTCAACAAGAGAAAAAATAGGAAAAGTTGACAGAATAGAATAAATACCTTACATCAAAAACAAACTATTAAATCCCTAAAAATAAAAAATTCCTATAAATGATTTACAAAATTATCCTTTAAATGATTTACAAAATTATCCTTATTACAAATCATCCTGTACGGTTACCATTGCATTGAATCTTTCTCAGTTTAAGCTATAAAGTGATTGAATAGAAATGAAGCACTTTTTAGGGTAGAAAAAAATTCCATAAGATTTATAATGAAAAGGTACCAAACCATCATTAGAAAGAATCATATGGAACAATTACACTTTATCACAAAATTACTAGAGCTTACAGACACTAATTTCTAAATTATGGATATCATCAATAGGGGGACACATAAGGAAATCATCGCTAAACTGGACTACGATGCTCCGTCTTGCCCTGAGTGTGGAAGTCAAATGAAGAAATATGACTTTCAAAAACATTCTAAGATTTCTTACCTCGAAACGACTGGTATGTCTACTAGAAATCTACTTAGAGAGCGTCGATTCAAGTGCTATCACTGTTCAAAAATGATGATGTCTGAAACTTCTATCGTCAAGAAAAATATCTCGCTTCATTAGGTGCGAGATAGATTATTAATTATATAACAAAAAAGAGGTCAAAACCTCCTTTAATTAACTACTCCGCCAGTAGGACTCGAACCTACGACATCATGATTAACAGTCATGCGCTACTACCAACTGAGCTATGGCGGAATAAAGCTAAGCGACTTCCATATCTCACAGGGGGCAACCCCCAACTACTTCCGGCGTTCTAGGGCTTAACTTCTGTGTTCGGCATGGGTACAGGTGTATCTCCTAGGCTATCGTCACTTAACTCTGAGTAATACCTACTCAAAATTGAATATCTATTCAAACTAAGAAAACCGTTCGCTTTCA
>NZ_VMMJ01000007.1:0-16630 GCF_013277145.1 Streptococcus sp. 3705
TTTGAGCAACCTGCGGCTAGTTTCCTAGTTTGCTCTTTGATTTTCATTGAGTATCAGATTTAAGAAATTAACTTCCTCGTCTCCAGAAAATCGCTAAGACAATCATGGAACCTAGTACTGCCGGAATGATGGCAGTTCCTGCTATTATCGGTCCCCAAGTCCCAAAAAGCAAATGCCCTATAAAGGCACCAATCCAGCCTAGAAACATTTTTCCAAAACATCCCATGCGTTCTCCACGATTGGTTAGAGTACCTGCTAAAAATCCCACTAGGAGACCAACGAACATACTTCCTAACATATTATCTCCTTAATTTGCCCAATCTCCGTTACGGAAAAGTGGTACACGTGTCCCATCCTCACGGATACCATCGATATCCATTTGGTTAGAACCAATCATAAAGTCTACGTGAACATCTGAACGGTTAAGTCCAGCAGCTTCAAGCTCCTCTTCGCTCATCTCCGCTCCACCAACAACGCTAGTTGCATAGGCTGCACCAATAGCCAAGTGATTTGACGCATTTTCATCGAAAAGGGTGTTAAAGAAGGTAATGCCTGACTGAGAAATTGGGCTTGGATCTGGTACCAAGGCACATTCACCCAAGGCACGCGCACCCACATTTTCAAAGACAAGGTCTTTCATGACCTGATCACCCTTCTCAGCAGTGATGTCCACAATTTGTCCATCCTTAAAGGTTACCTTAATACCTTCGATGATATTTCCGTTATAGCTAAGCGGTTTTGTAGAAGTGACATAACCATCTGCACGACGGAAGTCTGGTGCTGTGAAGACTTCCTCTGTCGGCATATTTGGCAAGAATCCTTCGCCCTGTGCATTGATAGCACCAGCTGATTCCCAAACGTGGTTCTTTGGCAAGCCAAGGGTCAAATCAGTCCCTGGCGCTGTGTAGTGAAGGGCTGAAAATTGTTCTTTATTAAGCATATCTGCCTTGCTCTTGAGGATAGCTGCATGCTCTTCCCAGGCCTTAACAGGATCTGCTTCGTAGACTCGGCAAGTTTTGAAGATTTGGTCCCAAAGGAGATCGACTGCTTCTTCATCGCTCGCAGCATTTGGAAATACCTTCTTAGCCCACTCAAGCCCAGCAGCGGCTGCTACCGTCCAGCTAACCTTGTTGGATTGGGTTGCGATACGCATTGGCTTCATAGCAAGTCCCATAGCTTTAGCAGAAGCTGAAAGCTTGTCAGCGTCCACACCGTTCAAGGCACCTGGATCAGATGAGCGAACTCCAAGACGGCTAGCCTTGTTCTCCAAGAGATAGTTCATCTCAGCAATCTTGTATTCTGACACATTGTCCAGACGCTCCATCGGAGCATGGAGGAATTTCTCACGGTTGATGACATCATCTGTCCACTGAACGATCACCTCATGTGCACCCAAAGCATAAGCTTCTTTGACGATTAAGTGAGCCAACTCACGTTGCTCCACATCGATAGAGAGAGCCAAAGTGTGACCAGGTTGCACGTTGATTCCGTTCGCAACCAATAATTTCGCATATTTTTCTAGATTTTCTTTAAAATTTGGTAAAACCATTCTGTTATCTCTTTTCTATTTTTATTTTTCTTTCAAAGCAGAGAATAATCCTGCTAAAGCAATATCACCTGACAAGAGTTCTGTTGATAGAAGAATTGTCTGATCAGCAAGGTCTAATTGATACTCAAAGACTTTTTCAGCTGGTTTATCTTCCGCAAAAATTCTTAGTTTCATGAAATGTCCTTTCTTGTTCTTCATGCTCCCCTAGGTAGAGGCGTCGTGCCTCTGTACTATTTGTGAGGATATCTATATAGGTTTCATAGTCATCAGGTAGAGGCTTTTCTAAAGAGATATCTTGTTCTGGATTTATATTTTTTCCATAAAGAAAGCAAAGATAGAGACGTTCGTTGAGTGTTGGAAATACTTCAATAGACATAAGTTCAGCCTGACCTACCCGATCCCAATCCTGTTCTTTGATATCTGATATGATATAGGTTTGGAAGAGTCCCATAAGTGGATTATCTTCTGGTAGTCCACTGTCTTTATCCGCCAGAACCAAAGAACAACGTCTACCAAAACCAGCAAGTTGGCGCTCCCTTCCCTTTACCGAAACAGTAATAGGATGCCCTCCAATATGGCTATAAATCCATTCTTTAGGCAGTTCATAATTTAACAGGGGGGTAACTTCTTTGACAATCGCTACAGGACTATAGCGTAGAAACTGGCGAGTAACAGCCTTACAAAAGAGGATATCCTCCTCTTTCAAGGTCACTCCCTTCCAATTATTTTCCTCGTTAAAATGGTTGAAAAATACCAGATAGGGATCACGCACCATTTGTGCTAATACGTAAACGCCATTTCGCAAACTTATGGAAATAACTTTCCCTGGTTTCCAGGGTGTTGCTCTTTTTTTCTTTTCCATCATGATACAACCTCAAACCTACACAAGACATTTCAAACTTTTAAAACAACTCATCAAACAAACTCAACTGATTATCCTCTGGCATATTTCCAAGAATACCCATTTCATCCATCTTTTCAACCAAGGTTGATGAGAGGCCACCGCGTTTGCGTAGTTCTGTTTTAGAGAGGAATTCTCCCTCTTCACGCGCTCGCACTAGCTGCTTGGCAACGTTCTCTCCCAGACCATCCATTGCTACAAATGGCGGAATGAGGGTATCCCCATCGATAAAGAACTCTGTCGCCTGACTACGATAGAGATCGAGTTTTCCAAACTTGAAACCACGCTCCCACATCTCATTGACAATCTCAAGAGTTGTATAGAGGTCAATTTCCACATTAGAGGCTTCATTGTTCTTCCGTTTTTCAGCAATTTCTTCCATTCTGCGCTTGATAGCATCCAAGCCCGCCCCCATAGTCTTGATATCAAAAGCCTTAGCACGAATGGAGAAGTAAGCACAGTAATAATAAATGGGATGGTGAACCTTGAAGTAAGCTACACGCAAGGCCATCATAACGTAGGCTGCCGCATGGGCTTTAGGGAACATGTACTTAATTTTCCCACAGGACTCGATATACCACTCTGGCACCTTATTAGCCTTCATAGCTTCGATATAGCCATTGCGTTCCTCTTCTGAAATCTTGAGCCACAAGCCCTTACGTACCCGTTCCATGATGGTAAAGGCCATCTTAGGCTCGAGACCAGCATGCATGAGGTAAACCATGATGTCGTCCCGACAACCGATAACGGTCGACAGATCCGCAATCCCTTGCTTAATCAGATCTTGAGCATTTCCAAGCCAAACGTCGGTACCGTGAGATAACCCTGACAACTGAAGCAATTCTGCAAAAGTCGTCGGATGCGTTTCATCTACCATGCCTCGGACAAAGTTGGTTCCAAACTCTGGAATCCCCAGCATGCCTGTCGGCGTACCGATTTGCTCAGGTGTCACACCTAGCACATCCGTCCCAGAAAAGAGGGCCATCACACCTTCGTCATCCATAGGAATTTCATTAGGATCAATCCCCGACAAGTCCTGGAGTTTTCGAATCATGGTCGGATCATCATGTCCCAGTACATCGAGTTTGAGGACGTTCTCGTCGATATCATGGAAGTTAAAGTGAGTAGTCTGCCATTCAGCCGTCACATCATCCGCTGGATACTGGACAGGCGTAAAGTCGTAAACATCCATGTAGTTAGGAATAACAACGATTCCCCCCGGGTGTTGGCCTGTTGTCCGTTTGACACCAGCAGCACCTTGAGCGAGACGTTCCACTTCTGCATCACGATAAAACTTGCCATAATCTCGCTCGTAACCCTTGACAAATCCATAGGCAGTCTTGGCAGCCACCGTACCAACCGTTCCTGCACGGAAGGCATATTCCTCACCAAAGATATCACGCACATCCAAGTGGGCGCTAGGCTGATCCTCTCCCGAAAAGTTCAAGTCAATATCGGGAACCTTGTCTCCATCAAAACCAAGGAAGGTCTCGAAAGGAATATCCTGTCCGTTTTTGCTGAGTTTATGACCACATTTTGGGCAGTCCTTATTGGGCATATCAAAACCTGATCCGTAAGAACCGTCTGTGATAAACTCACTGTACTGACACTGACCACAGACATAGTGAGGAGATAGAGGATTGACCTCTGTAATCCCAATCATGGTCGCAACGAAACTGGAACCGACAGATCCACGAGAACCAACCAAGTAACCCCGTTCATTGGAACGTTGCACCAGCATCTGCGATGCCAGATAAATCACAGCAAATCCATTCCCCAGAATAGAAGTCAATTCTTTTTCAATCCGCAAATCAACAATATCTGGCAGCGGATTTCCATAAATCTCAAAAGCTTTCTTATAGGTCAACTCAGCAACTGTTTCTTCAGCCTTGTCGATGAAAGGCGTGTACAAGTCACCCTTAACAACCTCAACGGGTTCAAAGATTTCTGCTAAGGCATTGGGATTTTCAATAACCAGTTTACGAGCCAGTTCCTCTCCCAAGAAGGCAAATTCATCCAACATCTCATTAGTCGTTCTAAAATGAGCCTTTGGAAGTGGTGCTGGTTGGGCATGTTCTCCATGACCGATAGTTCGGTTAATCATAGCCCCCTGTCCCAAACTACGGACGATAATTTCACGATAAATCTCTTCTTCCGGTTCGATATAGTGAACATTTCCCGTAGCCAGAACAGGCTTGCCAAGACGGTCGCCGACCTCTATCAAACTCCTGATAATAGTCTGGAGTTCCTCCATATCCTTGACCTGCTCCTTAGCAATCAAGGGAGCATAGATAGCTGGTGGCATGACCTCAATAAAGTCATAATACTTGGCCACCTCAACCGCCACATCCACGCCCTGGGAAACAACTGCATCAAAAACTTCACCTTCAGAGCAAGCTGAACCTAAAATCAAGCCCTCTCGATGAGCATCTAAAACTGTTCTCGGAATCCGTGGTACCCCTTCAAAGTACTTAGTATTGGACAAAGAAACTAGCTTAAAGATATTTTTTAGGCCTACCTGATTCTTGACATAAATAGTCGCATGCTTAATCCTAGCTTTTTTATAAGAATCTGGACTAATCAAATCAATATTGAGTCTAGCTAAATCCGTCACACCATGTTTTTCTGCCACCTCTTTGATAAAGATGAAAAGCAAACGACCAGTAGCTTCCGCATCGTAATTGGCCATGTGGTGATGTTCTAAGGCCACACCAAAACGCTTGGTCAAAGGCCCCAAACCATGACGCTTATACTCAGGATAAAGGTTTCTAGCAAACTCCAGCGTATCAATCACTGGCTGACTAATCCTTGGAAGACCATGACGCTCATAATTGGCATTCATAAAGCCAACGTCAAAGGTCGCATTGTGGGCAACTAGTACCGTATCTTTACAAAATTCTTGGAATTCTTGCAAAACTTGTTCCAGTGGCTTGGCATTTTTGACATGATCATCTGTAATTCCAGTCAACTCAGTAGTAAAAGCTGACAAGGGATGCCCGGGATTGATAAATTCATCAAATTCGGCAATGACATTCCCCTTGTACATCTTAGAGGCTGCAACCTGAATCAAGTCATTATAGATGGCTGATAGACCCGTTGTTTCCACGTCAAAGACCACATAGGTCGCTTCTGACAAGTCCATCTCCACTTCGTTATAGACGATAGGGACACGGTCCTCCACGATATTGGCTTCCATACCATAGATTAGCTGGATTCCCGCTTTTTTGGCCGCCTTATAGCCGTGTGGGAAGGACTGGACATTCCCATGGTCCGTGATAGCAACAGCCTTGTGTCCCCACTTAGCAGCTGTCACAACGATTTCTTCGACCTCTGGTAGAGCATCCATGGTCGACATATTAGTATGAGCATGAAACTCAACCCGACGCTCACCTTCTGGCATCAAATCCTTCCGCTCATAGTGAACAACTTCCTGCACATCCTGCACGTTCATAGTCAAATCGCGTGTGAAGTTATTCATCTCCACATTCCCACGAACTCGGAGCCAAGAATTCTTCTTGATAAGGTCAAATTTCTGAGCTTCTTCCTCATTTTTAACCCACTTTTGCATCGAAAAACTGGAAGTATAGTCTGTCATTTTAAAGTTGATCAAAACACGCCCTGTTCTGGTTACTTTTTGCTCCACATCAAACACAACCCCTTCAAAGACCAGACGATTTTCCTCCGTCGTCACTTCGATCATAGGAGTAATCTCCGCCTTATCTAGCTTGGGTTTAGCTGCAGCTTTTTTCGCTTGAAAATCAAAGGCTGGTTTCTCTTCCGCAGGAGGAGGGGCCATCTGTTCCAGTTGTTCCATAGCACGGAGCGCTTCCTCATTGGCCGCTTGAACAATCTGATCATTTTCAGCATGAAAGGCCTCTTCCTGCTCTTGGGTCAGCACATCATTTTTCTCTACTTGACAATTAAAAGTTGGAAAGCCAAATTGTTCAAGTTGTTTCGCTAAATTAGGAAGATGATTCTTCTTAAAGTGTTCCTTATCAATCGCCTCAGAGCCTTCAATAAATAGCTGATTGCCCTCCGCACGAACTTGCAAATTTTGATAAAGGGACTTAAAACCTTGACTAGCACACGGCCCGTCAGAAAAAGCCTCTCTATAATAGGCCTGCAAGAGTTGATTTGAAAATTCTTGAGACAGAGCCTTGATTTCGAAAACAGCTTTATTGCCTGTCTTAGAAAATTCCTCACTCAAACCTTTCTTTAATTCTAAAAAGATTTCAATCGGTAAAATATTAGAAAATACGAAATGAAACTCCCATACCTTACTAATTTTATGAACCACAACTCGCTCAATATCGGCCTGTGATAAAGCAGGATCCTGCCTCATTTCAGCAGGCATCCCCAGTTGATTCATCAAAATTTCAAAACTGTTTGACATTCATTTTCCTCACATTATTCTCCTACTATTTTACCATACTTAGAGGTATTTTCTAAAGACAAAAGGAAGCCACTAAGTGACTTCCTTCTAGAGTGAGAACTGATTAGTCTTCACCTTTATTTTTCTTAATGATTTCTTCTTGTACTGACTTAGGTACATCTTCGTAGTGGTCAAATACCATCATGAATGTACCACGTCCTTGAGATGCAGAACGAAGAACTGTTGCGTAACCGAACATTTCAGCAAGTGGAACGTAAGCACGAACGATTTGGCTGTTACCGTGTGCTTCCATACCATCTACACGTCCACGACGAGCAGTTACGTGACCCATAACATCACCAAGGTTTTCTTCTGGAACAGTGATTGTTACAAGCATCATTGGCTCAAGGATAGCTGGTTGTGCTGATTTAGCAGCTTCTTTAAGAGCAAGTGAAGCTGCGATCTTGAAGGCAGTTTCAGATGAGTCGACATCGTGGTATGAACCATCGTAAAGCTTAGCTTTAACGTCAACCATTGGGTAACCTGCAAGAACACCGTTAGCCATAGATTCTACCAAACCTTTTTCAACCGCTGGGATAAATTCACGAGGAACCACACCACCGACGATTGCGTTTTCGAATTCGAATCCTTTTCCTTCTTCGTTTGGAGTAAATTCAATCCATACATCACCGAATTGACCTTTACCACCAGACTGACGTTTGAAGAATCCACGTGCTTGAGTAGAAGCGCGGAATGTTTCACGGTAAGATACTTGAGGAGCACCTACGTTCGCTTCAACTTTGAACTCACGACGCATACGGTCAACAAGGACGTCAAGGTGAAGCTCACCCATACCAGAGATAACTGTTTCACCAGTTTCAACGTTTGTTTCAACGCGGAATGTTGGATCTTCTTCAGCCAATTTTTGAAGGGCGATACCCATCTTGTCTTGGTCAGCTTTAGATTTTGGCTCAACCATCAATTGGATAACTGGTTCTGGAACGTTGATTGACTCAAGGATGATTTTAGCTTTTTCATCTGTCAATGAGTCACCAGTTGTAGTATCTTTCAAACCAACGGCAGCAGCGATATCACCTGAGTAAACAGTGTCGATTTCTTGACGGCTGTTAGCGTGCATTTGAAGGATACGTCCGATACGTTCACGTTTACCTTTAGAAGTGTTCAATACGTATGAACCTGATTGAAGAACACCTGAGTAAACACGGAAGAATGTCAAACGACCTACAAATGGGTCAGTCATGATCTTGAAGGCAAGAGCTGCAAATGGCTCTTCGTCAGATGCTGGACGAGTTTCTTCAGCGTCTGTATCTGGGTTAATACCTTTGATTGCTGGGATGTCAAGTGGGCTTGGAAGGTAGTCAATAACCGCATCAAGCATCAATTGAACACCTTTGTTCTTGAAGGCAGAACCACACAATACTGGGAAAAATTCAACGTTGATAGTCGCTTTACGGATACCAGCTTTCAATTCTTCGTTAGTGATTTCTTCACCTTCGAGGTATTTCATCATCAATTCTTCGTCAGTTTCAGCAACCGCTTCAATCAATTTTTCACGGTATTCTTGAGCTTGGTCAAGGTATTCAGCTGGGATGTCCTCTTCAAGGATATCTGTACCAAGGTCATTAGTATAGATTTCAGCTTTCATCTTGATCAAGTCGATGATACCACGGAAGTCATCTTCAGAACCGATTGGCAATTGGATTGGGTGTGCATTTGCTTGAAGACGATCGTGAAGTGTGCTTACAGAGTAAAGGAAGTCAGCACCGATTTTGTCCATTTTGTTGGCAAATACGATACGTGGAACTCCATACTCAGTTGCTTGACGCCAAACTGTTTCAGTTTGAGGCTCAACACCTGATTGTGAGTCAAGAACGGTAACCGCACCATCCAATACACGAAGAGAACGTTGTACTTCGATTGTGAAGTCCACGTGTCCTGGTGTGTCGATGATGTTTACGCGGTGGTTGTTCCATTGAGCTGTTGTTGCAGCAGATGTGATAGTGATACCACGCTCTTGCTCTTGCTCCATCCAGTCCATTTGTGACGCACCTTCGTGAGTTTCACCGATTTTGTGGATTTTACCAGTGTAGTAAAGGATACGCTCAGTTGTAGTTGTTTTACCAGCATCGACGTGAGCCATGATACCGATATTACGAGTTTTTTCAAGTGAAAATTCGCGTGCCATGAGGTTTGTTTCTCCTATTTATTTTTGATTTCTATTCTATTATAACACGATTTTAATAAAAACGGATAGGCAGGACCTACCCGTTCTCAATCTTTTCATGCTATTGTTGGTTTCAACTTACGAGCTGGTAAGTTGAGTTATAGCTAATACTAATCGATTTAGCTAATTTGAACCCGGGCTAAAAGCTCGGAAAATAGATAAGCTCTCCTAGAATCTTCGATTCTTCGTCAAGCTTCCTAATTTTCAGTCGCTTTTTTAACGCCCTTAGTATCTTAATCTTACCAACGGAAGTGTGCGAATGCACGGTTAGCTTCAGCCATACGGTGAGTGTCTTCACGTTTCTTAACAGCTGCACCAGTGTTGTTAGCAGCATCCAAGATTTCTTTTGCAAGACGGTCTTGCATTGTGTGTTCACCACGAAGACGAGCGATTGTTACCAACCAACGAAGTCCAAGTGTTGTACGACGTTCTGGACGAACTTCAACTGGGACTTGGTAGTTAGAACCACCAACACGGCGTGCACGTACTTCAAGTACAGGCATGATGTTTTCCATAGCTGTCTCAAATACTTCAAGTGCATCGTTGCCAGTAGCTTCTTTGATTTGCTCAAAAGCACCGTAAACGATTGAAGCAGCTGTACCACGTTTACCGTCAAGCATAACGCGGTTGATAAGACGAGTAACTAGTTGTGAATTGTAAAGCGGATCTGGCAATACGTCACGTTTTGGAGCTCTATTTTTACGACTCATTTCTCTTTATCCCCTTTCCTTATGCTTTTGGACGTTTAGTACCGTATTTAGAACGGCCTTGTTTACGATCGTTAACACCTGCAGTATCAAGTGCACCACGGACGATATGGTAACGTACCCCTGGAAGGTCTTTTACACGTCCACCACGAAGAAGAACCACGCTGTGTTCTTGCAAGTTGTGTCCGATACCTGGGATGTAGGCAGTAACTTCGATAAGGTTGCTCAAACGTACACGAGCGAATTTACGAAGGGCTGAGTTAGGTTTTTTAGGTGTCATTGTTCCAACACGAGTTGCAACACCACGTTTTTGTGGTGAAGAAACGTTTGTTTGAACTTTTTTATGACTGTTGTAACCAACGTTCAAAGCTGGTGATTTAGATTTTTCTACTTTTGATTTACGCGGTTTGCGAACCAATTGGTTAATTGTAGGCATCTACATTCTCCTGTGTTTTTTTATTTTTGGTGATGATACACTTGGTGACAGCTATCATCTGTGTGTACTTTTGCAACATTTGTCAGCACGTCCCTGTACACTCTTGAGAGACCAAAAGTAAAAAGTACCGTCTATTATTGTAACAAAATTTTCCATTGGTTGTCAAGATATTTTTCTTTTTTATTGCTAATCTTTTCACTGGGTAACTTCTCAAAGTAACTTCCACTTGCCTGACCGAAGTGGAAATTAGTCTAAAACGGATTTTTATGGTGGAATTAAGTGTGAGACGTTTGAGTTAGAAATGAGGCTAACTATGTCAAAACATAAACACCTTACCCTTTCAGACCGTAATGATATCCAACTGGGCTTAGAGCGCGGTGAAACCTTCAAAGCTATCGGGCAACTTATTCTAAAAGACCCAACTACTGTTTCCAAAGAAGTCAAACGAAACAGACAGGTCCGAGAGTCTACATGCCATAACCTTCCTTGCCCTTTACTCGACAAAGCTCCCTTTGTCTGTAATGGTTGCCCTAAAAGAAGACAAAACTGTGGCTATAAGAAGATTTTATACCTCGCTAAGCAAGCTCAAAAACAATACGAACAAACTCTTGTCGAAGCTCGTGAAGGAACTCCTCTCAATTCTAAGACTTTCTGGGACATGGATAAAGTCATTTCTGAGGGTGTTAAAAAGGGACAACACATCTATCATATCCTCAAAACTCATAACCTTGATGTTAGCTCCTCAACCGTCTATCGACACATCCGAAAAGGATACTTGTCTATCGCTCCTATTGATCTTGCTAGAGCCGTTAAATTTAAAGAAAGAAGAAAAAGTAAGCTACCTTCCATCCCTAAAGAAGCTAAAAAAGGCCGTTCCTATGAGGATTTCCAAAACTATTTAGCACTGAATCAACTAGACTCTTGGCTGGAAATGGATACAGTTATGGGCAGAATGGGAGGTAAAGTCCTACTCACCTTCAATCTATCTTTCTGTAACTTTATCTTCGCTAGACTGCTGGATAATAAAACTGCCCTTGAGGTTACCAAACACCTCTATGACATCAAGAACACTCTTCACCAAGCTGACAAAGATTTCTTCCAACTCTTCCCTGTCATTCTTACCGATAATGGTGGAGAGTTTGCCAGAGTCGATGATATCGAAATGGATGTGCGAGGAGAGAGTAAACTCTTCTTTTGTGACCCTAATCGCTCTGACCAGAAAGGGAGAATTGAGAAAAATCACACGCTGATTCGCGACATTCTACCTAAAGGAACTTCTTTTGACAATTTAACTCAAGAGGACATCAATCTCGTTTGTTCGCATGTCAACAGTGTCAAACGTGCTGCTTTGAATGGAAAGTCAGCCTATGAACTCTTTGCATTTACCTATGGAGAAGAGATTCCTAAGCTTCTTGGCATTTCTAAAATACCTGCAGAAGACGTCTATCAATCGTCTACATTATTCCAACATAAGTTCTAAAAACTAACCTTTAACCGCATTCAAACGTCTCACACTAACTTCCACTATAGCGGAACTTAATCTGAAACGCTTTCAGATGAGGGGATTTTATGCGCTCTTTTTTTCGATTCATTTTGGTTACAAAAGCGATGAAATCAAGCATGATTAAAACCAGTGGAACTTACCCTGACACGGATTTCCACTGGTTTTTTCTATTTTTATCAGACTAACTTCCACTTGGATTAGCGGTGGAACTTAGTTTGGGAATTTACGATTTTAGCTAATTTTAGCTACGTGGTACCACCTTAGAGTAAACAAAAAGGAGGAATTCCCCCTCTCCTAAAGTTAGTATTGTTCCATTCAATCCCTTCAATTTTAGCACATAATGGTTTTCGAGTTATGATAGTATCACAACCAACCAGATTCTTTCGCTATATTAGCTGCCTCTGTTCGATTACCTGCATCTAGTTTTGAAAGAATATTGGTGACATAGTTTCGGACTGTTCCGTTTGATAAATAAAGTTGATCTGCAATTTCTTGGTTAGACAAGCCTTGAGCAATTCCCTTTAAAACAGCAATCTCTTGTTCTGTTAATGGATTGGGATGCGTCATCACCACTTCC
The DNA here is from genome assembly GCF_013277145.1 of Streptococcus sp. 3705. Taxonomy (GTDB): domain Bacteria; phylum Bacillota; class Bacilli; order Lactobacillales; family Streptococcaceae; genus Streptococcus. Next base: position 12,292 of record NZ_VMMJ01000007.1, read on the forward strand.
ATCAATTCAGGCGAATACTCCTTGCCTCCTTCGAGGACAGTATGCAAAGTTTGCATGAGGTCTGCAATGCTTCTTTCTTTCAAGACATAAGCATCTACTCCAGCCTTGACTGCACGTTCAAAATACCCTGGGCGCTTGAAAGTCGTCACTACAACCACCTTTGTTTCTAGCTTTTCTACCCGAAGCCATTCCAAGACTTCGAGGCCAGTCTTCACAGGCATCTCTACATCAAGAATGGCAATATCTACGGACTCTTTTTCTAAGAGTTGGATTGCTTCTTGCCCATTCTTGGCTTGTAAGACAGACTCTACATCTGCTTGAAAGGCAAGCAACTGGCACATAGCATCTCGCAACATACTTTGATCTTCTGCGACTAATACTTTCATCTACTTTCTCTCCTTATAAGGTAGTCGAACTTGCACTTCTGTCGGTTGTTTCTGACTAATTACCTTTACTTCTCCCGAAAATGGAAGAACACGATCTCGAACTGTATGGAGGTCATCCCCCTTTATAGAAGTAAAGCCACAGCCATCATCTCTCACTGTTAAAATGAGTTCTTTCTCTGTCCGTTCTAATTTTAAGTAGACTTTAAACGCTTTAGCATGTTTGATGATGTTGGTCACTAATTCAAGCAAAATCATGGAAGCCGTTGACTCCAATTCCTGAGTTAAGCTAGCTGTATCTAGTTGATTAGCTATTTCCACCTCAATTCCAGCAATTTCTAACATCTTTTTCACAGTCTCTAGTTCGGATGTCAAAGTTCTAGACTTAAGATTTTCCACAATGGTTCGCACTTCATTCATGGAATCCTTACTGATCTGGTGAATTTCTTTTAATTCCTTTTCCACCTGTGGATAAGCCTCCATCTGAAATAACTGCAAGGCTAAATCTGTCTTGACACTCAACATAGCAAAGGTATGTCCCAAACTATCATGCAAATCTTGACCGATACGACTGCGTTCATTTTCGGCAAGCAATAGATTTATCTGGGCATTTTGCTTAGCCTGAGCTTCTTTCAAATCCTCCACAATACGAATCCGAACCGAGCCCAAAGTCATCAAATCAACAAAAGCAAGAATTACAAGTAGATAGAATAGATACTCAACTTCGATTCTCTGAAAAATCAACAGTTGGCCCACAACAAGGACTTGAGCAAGAAGAAAAGTCCAGACATGTAAAGACTTTAAACCATCTACGCTGAAATGATAACTTAAGAGATTGGATAGGAAAAAGAAGAACCAGATATAATTAACAGCAACAAAGGTAGTATTCCCAACTACATAAGTCAGCATGAGACCCCAATATAGCCAAGATAGGCGCTGGCTCTTAGTTGTTAAAACACCCAAATATGCCACTACAAATAGAATATCAATCAATAAATGCCAGGCAGAAAGCCACCCAGTCACTACAGGTAGGATGGGGAAAATCATAAAAATTAAACTGGCCCAAAACATATAGTGTATGCTTTTCAGTCTTTCAAGCATTAAGCATTCTCCTTATGACCTTGAAGGTAAATGGTCAAACCAAACAAAACTGCTGAAAAAACAAGTAGATAAACTGTGGCTGATAGATTGATGCTACCCTCGTTTAAGAAGGTCTTGAGCAACTCCATCAACTGATAAGTTGGTAGGCACTTCCCGATTGCTTGCATCCAGTCTGGAAATAAAGAGATGGGCATCCAGAGTCCACCTAAAACAGCCAAGCCTAGATAGAGAAGATTGCCCACGACAGACATCAGCTGACTAGAAGGCAAGAGTGTCAAGGTCAAGCCAAGCGCTACAAAAGCTACACTTCCTACTATCAGCAAGAACGCAGCCCCAATCCAGCTTCCTAAAGACATATCCACACCTCTGACCAAGTGCCCAACTGAGAAAACAACCAAAATTGAGACCAAATAATCAACCATCATACTTGTTATCTTTGATAGATAATATTCTACCATATTTACAGGGGTATGGCGCAATGTTTTCTGCCAGTTGTTGATTTTATCGGTATGTAAAACAGCTGGGAATGAAAACATAGCTGTCGACATCATGGAAAAAGCCGTCATGGAGATGAGGTAGTCGCGCATAAAATTAGCCGATCCACCTGGTGTGTCCTGGTACATGCCTGAAAAGAATAAATAGAAGGCTGTCGGCATCCCTACGGATAATAGATAATAGACTAATTGTCGTTTGGTCAATAGAAATTCTATCTTGTTTAGTGCAATCCATCGTTTCATCTTAGTCATCTCCCTTCTGTGTTTCTTCAAAGATTGTATCCAGCAAGCTACGATTATTGACTTCAATTTCTTGTATGCTACATCCTGCTTGAACTAATAGTTCCCAGAAAGAGTCTGCTTCGCGTGTGACTACTTGTAGGGCATCTTGTTTTTGTGACCAGTTTTCAACCAAGTTTGACTGTTCGACAACTTCTTTATATGCTAGAGGAAGGATAAAGTGCTTTTCAATCTCCTCACTACGCATGGCTAGAGGTGTCGTATCTCGAATCAACTCTCCCTTATTTAAGAGCAAAATGCGGTCTGCGGTGTGTTCCACTTCCTCAATATAATGGGACGAATAGAGAATGGTGACTCCTTGTGTTTTTAAATCCTGAACAATCTCCCAAAAACGTTGACGAGTTGAAGTATCCATGGCTGAAGTAGGCTCATCTAAAAAGATTAACTTTGGTCGCCCAATTAAAGTTAAGACAAAAGAGAAAAGACGCTTTTGACCGCCTGATAATTTTTCTGCCAATTGTTCTTTTTGTTGCTTGTCAAACTGCAATAGTTGATCAATTTCTTGCTCGCTCAAAGGATTTGGATAAATACTTTGAAAGAAAGCAATCAACTCTTTAACCTTCAATTTCTGTACAATCACATTTTCTTGAGGGAGATAAGCCCTAGTATAATTTAACTTAGAACTCGTCACTGGTAAACCTTGAATAGATACTTGACCACTGGTGACCACTTTATCTCCGAGCAAACAGGCCAGAAGTGTTGTCTTACCAGCACCATTGGGACCAATCAAGGCTACACATTCACCATCCTTGATTTCAAAGGAGATGTTCCGCAAGATCTCCTTGTCTTTTATTTTCTTACACAATTTCTCAACTTTAATCACAGTCATGAGATTCTCCTTTCAACCACTCCTCTTCCATAGGAAATGCGATAAAAATCATAAATCCTAGTCCCCAGGCACCACGGATGAATTGGTGAAGGAAGGCTTGATCAAACCAACCTGTAAACATTTCTACCAACCATACCACTAGTGATAATCCAATAAAAAGATAGAGAAACGCTTTTTTCATTTTTCAAACTCCTTTTTCATATCTGAGACTAATTTCAAACCTTCTCTGACAAGCCAAGACATCATTCCAAAGCCAGCAAAGAGCTCCCAAGGAAAATGGTAGAAACCCTCGTCCAATCCTGAGAACATGAGATAGGTCATAACTCCTGCTGCTACTAAACTCACTGCTATAATCATTTTATTTCTCATCTCTTCTTCCTCCATTTCATACTTCAATTATAGCCCTTTGAAGTTAGCGGAGCTAGATGCTTCTGTCACTAGGAAATATGACAAATGTCATAAAAGATTCTGTTCAAAACAAGAAAGATACACTATACAATAAAACACAAGTAGAAAAATCTAAGGCGGCCTCCTCAAAAGAGATATCAAACCCAATTCACACCATAATGTAAACTAATACTTATTTAAAATCAAAAAGAGTAGAAATTTTTATCAGACAAACACATATATTATAGGTGGGACTAAAAAACTCTTCAATTACTTTCTTAAAAGTTTGTAAGAATTATACAATCTGTTAAATTTTAATTTATGTACCTAAACTACAGTATTCATTGAACAAATCAGGAAACAAAAACATATACGCGATCAAAATGAATTGCTGAAAATCAAAAAAGAGAGAACCAAACTGATTCTCTCTTAATGTATATAATATCTAGTTATAAAATACACACTCACCTATCTCTGTAATGTATCGGGAAGACAGGATTCGAACCTGCGACACCTTGGTCCCAAACCAAGTACTCTACCAAGCTGAGCTACTTCCCGAGTTAAATAGAAAAATGCACCCTAGAGGAGTCGAACCTCTAACCGCCTGATTCGTAGTCAGGTACTCTATCCAGTTGAGCTAAGGGTGCTCTATATTATGCCGAGGACCGGAATCGAACCGGTACGATCGTTACCAATCGCAGGATTTTAAGTCCTGTGCGTCTGCCAGTTCCGCCACCCCGGCCTCTCCAAGCGAACGACGGGATTCGAACCCGCGACCCCCACCTTGGCAAGGTGGTGTTCTACCACTGAACTACGTTCGCACTGTTTTCTTCTATCTAAAAATG
>NZ_VMMJ01000009.1:0-20061 GCF_013277145.1 Streptococcus sp. 3705
TTTTGAGCAACCTGCGGCTAACTTCCTAGTTTGCTTTTTGATTTTCATTGAGTATAAATCCTAAATTTTTTCTCACTGTCTTAATCCCTCTATTTATGGTAAAATAAGACTATTAAGTTTAAAGAGGATTCCCTATGAAATTACAAAAACCAAAAGGAACGCAGGATATTTTACCTGCTGAGTCTGCCAAGTGGCAGTACGTTGAAGGCTTTGCCCGTGAAATTTTCAAGCGCTACAACTACGCAGAAGTGCGCACGCCTATTTTTGAGCATTACGAGGTTATCAGTCGCTCTGTCGGAGATACAACGGATATCGTAACCAAGGAAATGTACGATTTCTATGACAAGGGTGAGCGCCATATTACCCTCCGTCCAGAAGGAACTGCACCCGTTGTCCGTTCTTATGTAGAAAATAAACTCTTTGCCCCAGAAGTGCAAAAGCCAAGCAAGTTCTACTACATGGGACCTATGTTCCGTTATGAGCGTCCACAGGCAGGGCGTTTGCGCCAATTCCACCAGATTGGGGTTGAGTGTTTTGGCTCTAGCAATCCAGCTACCGATGCGGAAACAATCGCGATGGCAGCCCATTTCTTGAAAGAAATCGGCATCCAAGGTGTCAAGTTGCACCTCAATACTCTTGGAAATCCTGAGAGCCGTGCAGCCTACCGCCAAGCCTTGATTGACTATTTGACACCACTCAAGGAGAGTTTATCTAAGGATAGCCAACGTCGTTTGGAGGAAAATCCTCTCCGTGTCTTGGACTCTAAAGAAAAAGAAGACAAGGTAGCAGTAGAGAATGCGCCGTCTATCTTGGACTTCCTTGATGAAGAAAGTCAAGCTCATTTTGATGCTGTGCGTCAGATGTTGGAAAATCTTGGAGTAGACTATATTATCGATACCAATATGGTGCGTGGTCTGGACTACTACAATCACACTATTTTCGAGTTTATCACTGAGATTGAGGGCAATGACCTGACAGTCTGTGCGGGTGGCCGTTACGATGGTTTGGTTTCTTACTTTGGAGGCCCTGAAACTGCTGGATTTGGTTTTGGACTTGGTGTAGAGCGCTTGCTTCTCATTCTTGAAAAGCAAGGTGTGACCCTCCCTATCGAAAACGCCCTAGATGTCTATATCGCAGTCTTGGGTCAAGGAGCAAATGTCAAGGCCTTGGAATTGGTGCAAGTCCTTCGCCAACAAGGTTTCAAAGCAGAGCGTGATTACCTCAACCGTAAACTCAAAGCTCAGTTCAAGTCGGCCGATGTCTTTGCGTCTAAGACCCTCATCACCCTAGGAGAGAGCGAAGTCGAAAGCGGACAAGTAACGGTTAAGAATAACCAAACCCGAGAAGAAGTTCAAGTGTCACTTGAGACAATCAGCCAAAACTTCTCAGAAATCTTTGAAAAATTAGGCTTTTAATAGTAGAAAAACTGGTCAGGATCTTATTCCTGACCTTTTTCTTTTGCAAAATGACAAAAATCATAAACTTTTTGACAAATATGCTTGTCAAAAAGAAAAAGATGTGTTACAATATAAGCAAGTTAAGAAATAGGAGGGAGCCACATGTGGGTATGGATTTTGTTTCCTTTTCTCGTCTTGATTTATATGAGTCAATCTAAGAAAATCAAGCGGATAGAGAAGAGGTTAAAGGTAATCGAAAGAAAAGAGAAAGGAAATATAGAAATGTCAAGATTATTGCAAGAAATGATTGGAAAGAAACCAACAATCATTGGAGAACTATTTGGAACAAATTTTTGGGAAGTTGTGGATGTTGATGAGGAATGGGTCAAGCTACGATACGTAGATAAGACGAGAAAAGAAAAAATCAAGTTACAACGTATTGAGGATATCCAAACCGTTGAATTTGATGGAGAGTAGGTGTGTAACATGCAACTAAAAAATCGTCTAAAAGAGCTGCGGGCTCGCGATAGTCTCAATCAAACCGAACTAGCCAAGTTGGCAGGGGTTTCCAGACAGACCGTTAGCCTACTAGAACGGGATGAGTACACCCCATCCATTATCATTGCTCTGAAAATATCTCAAATTTTCAACGAAACAGTCGAATCGGTATTTCGCTTGGAGGAGGACGAGTGATGAACAAGTATAAAGTGATCTATTATATGAGTGTTCTTGTCCTCATTGTGAATGCTTTCGCTATGATTGGAACATTACTGGGGTGGTTCTATTTTGTTGAAAGTAAGTATTTATTTTGGGTTAACTTAGTCCTCTTGTCCATTTTCAACTGGTTGAAGAAGAAGGAGAAAAATGATGAACAAGTATAAAGTAATCTATTATGTAGTTGCCATAGCTCTATTAGTCAGCCTGTGTCTACTAATTGGAACAAATCTAGGATGGTTTGATCTCTATTACAGCGACCAATTTATCTGGGCCTACTTTGCTCTTATCCCAGTCGTTGACTGGATTGAAAAGAAATCCAAAAATCTAGCAAGTAAATAAGGAGAATGAATATGGAAAAGAAAAAGAAACGTGGATTGTTGTTTTTAATGGTTGTTGTCTTGGGATTTTTCTTGGGCATTTTTGTAGGGATGTTTAAGGCTGTTGCCGAATCCCACGGAATTATGTTAGATGTAAAACCCTTGATACCATGGCTATCAGCTATCAGCTTACTACTAGCCGTCATTATTCTTTTTTTGACTTTCAATTTCCTAAAGAAAAGCAGAAAATTTCATTCCTTGTATCAAGAGGAAATGGATGATAATCTGAATGAAACCTATTATGTGCAGATGTATCGGAATCTCGAGTTTGGAACCATTGCTTTTAATATTGCAAGCGTAGCAATTTCATTGTCTATTTTTCTCTCATTAAATGAAGTGGTTATATTGCATACAGGCCACCAAACATTTTTCCTCTCTTTCTTAGTCTTTGTGCTATCCTTAGTCGCTCAAAAATCTCTTTTTAAAACAATTGCGATTGTTCGTCAGTTTGATTTGGCATTTTTCTCTACACCAAAGGATGTCTTGGACTATATCAATTCTTATGATGAAGGGGAGCGCCAGGCTAATTTTGAACAGAGTTTTCGGATTTTATTCCAATTAAACCAATATGTCTTACCAGCCTTATATGTTTTTCTTATTATCATTTCTTTCTTGACAGGAGAGATTCAACTACTAGCCTTCTTGCTTGTAGGAGCCATCCATATTTATATCAATGTGATGCAGTTGCCTATGGTGAAACGTTATTTTAAATAAAGGAGTTTCTATGATTCGTGTTGAAAATGTAAGCAAAAGTTTTGGGAGCAAAAAAGCTCTTCATCAGATTTCTTTTGAGATTAAGGAGGGAGAAATCTTTGGTTTTCTTGGCCCTTCTGGCTCAGGTAAAACAACCATGATCAATGTCTTGACAGGTCAGTTGGCTGCAGATCAAGGTAAAACAGTTTTGTTAGGCAAGAATTCTCAAGATTTAACCTCAAATGATTTGGAACAAATTGGTATTGTTAGTGATGGAAGTGGTTTTTATGAAAAGATGAGTCTTTACAAAAATCTTCTCATCTATGCTAAGTTATATGGTCTCAAGTCAGATAGAGTAAATCAGGTGCTCCAACAGGTTGGATTGGCAGATGCTAAAGATATTATCGCAGAAAAGTTATCTACTGGAATGAAACAACGAATGTTCTTGGCCCGTGCCCTTCTTAACGCTCCTAAGATCCTCTTCCTAGATGAGCCAACAAGTGGCTTAGATCCTACAACATCTAAGATGATTCATACCCTACTTCAAGAATTAAAGCAGGCGGGGACAACTATCTTTCTGACCACGCATGATATGCATGAAGCAACTCTGCTTTGTGATCGCTTATCTCTTTTAAATAAGGGAAACTTAATAGAGTATGGAAGTCCGCAAGATATTATCCAGAAGTACCATGTGGATAAGAAAGTACGTGTAGCTTATAAAGATGGACGAGAACAGATAGTTTCATTTGAAGAATTACCACATTTAGACACGACAGATTTGATGGTGGTTCACTCTTGTGAGCCGACTTTAGAAGAGATCTTTATCAGATTAACAGGAGAAAAGTTAGATGTTTAGAAAATTAAATGCCCTACTATGGTTAAGAGTGCAAGTTCTTATTAGCAATTCAACTTTGTTAGCGACTTTATTGATGCCTTTTGGTATTGCTGTTTTATATAACGAATTCATGAATAAGAATGGAGAATTGAGTATGTTTCTCCTCTCTACGAGTTTGACCATGGTCTTGAGTATGGGAAGTGGTTATATGGTATCGATTATGATGGCAGAAGATAAGGAAAAACGAAATCTGAAATCACTCATCCTAAGTGGTGTGACAGCAACAGAATATACTTTCAGTATGCTTGTTCTCCCTATTCTGATAATGTTACTTGCTATGATTGTACTTCCCATCTATCTTAGAGTAGATGTATCGGGTTATTTAGTTGCCTACGTTATCTATTTGGTCTTAGCAACTATTAGTGTTATTTTTCTCAACCTTCTAATCGGTGCGGTGTCAGATACTCAATCTAAAGCGCAAGTTTATAGTATCTTCCCTATGCTAATCGTATCTTTTTTACCCATAATTGCTCTTCAAAATGATACGGCTCAGAAAGTGTTGGATTACTCGTTCGTTGGTCCTATTGTAAATCTTTTAAATAAAAAAGGTGGGGAAATATCTTTTTCTAATATTGGTATGTTACTTGCCTGGGTACTTGTGTTAGGAATAGCGAACCTCTTTGTATTGAAAAACAGTTATAAAGCAAGATAGGAGAACTTTATGAAACTACTTAAAAACCTTGGCTGGTTTTTTCTAGCCCTTCTATCCTTTTTATTCATCTATGGCTTCATTCAGGGGCTCGCGACTACTTCGCTTGCCTTAGGCGCTTCACCCTATGCTGTTACCCTACTCTATGTGGCCTTGGCTGGAGTTTATGTGTACGGTATTTACAAATGGTATCAGAAAGGTCCTGTTCGTATTGAGAAGAGTGGCTTCAACCGATTTATTTGGGTTCCTGCCTTGGTTTGGTTCTTATCTCTGGTTGTCCAGTTTTTCTTGCCAAATGACCCTTCAGTAAATCAGCAAATAGCGATAGACTTGACCTTGTCTCAACCACTTTTCTCATTCTTTGCGGTCGTTATTTTTGCTCCTTTGACGGAAGAACTTATCTTTAGAGGGATGTTAGCACGCTACCTCTTTCCTAAGCAGGACAATAGTAAACAAACTCTGATTTTTCTTCTGGTATCCAGTGTTCTGTTTACCTTGATTCATTTCCCAGGTGATGTGCAACAATTTTTTGTCTATTTTAGCCTTGGTTTTAGTTTGGGATTGGCCTATATTAGCAGAAAAGGTCTGGTCTACAGTATTTCTCTCCACGCTTTGAATAATTTAGTCGGCTTTTTGATGATACTCATGCTATAATAGAGTCAGGAGGTCACATGAAACGAGTAATTTTATTAGCAGTGATTCAAGCAGTTGTTCTATTTTTCATCATTGGGGCGCTAGCTTATGCCTTTAAGGGCGATTTCTTCTACAACTATCTAGCAGTTGTCTTTGCCCCTATTGCAGGTGTCTTGCGCTTTGGGACAGCTTATACAACAGAAATTGTCTTGCCTCGAAAGGCAGCCGAAATCGCTGAAAAGCGTAAAGCAGGCAACAATTCAAAATAAAAGAGTCCGGTGAACTTCATCGGATTTTTTGTATGGGCGCTAATTTTTAGGGACTTTACCTGATTTTTAAAGACTGGCAAACTTTTCTGCTGATTTTCATGAAGAGCCTGCGCTTTTATGGTAAAATAGTAACAGAATAAAAGAGGAGAGAAAACATGAAACGTAGTATGTATGCTGGTCGTGTTCGTGAGGAACACATCGGACAAGAAATAACCTTGAAAGGATGGGTTGGCCGTCGTCGTGACCTCGGTGGTTTGATCTTTATCGACCTTCGTGACCGTGAAGGAATCATGCAGTTGGTTATCAACCCTGAAAAAGTTTCTGCTGAGGTCATGGCAACAGCTGAAAGCCTTCGTAGCGAATTTGTTATCGAGGTGACTGGTCAGGTCGCTGCGCGTGAGCAAGCCAATGATAAGTTGCCAACTGGTGCCGTCGAGTTGAACGTGACGGCTTTGACAGTGCTTAATACAGCTAAGACAACACCATTTGAGATTAAGGATGGCATTGAGGCCAATGACGATACGCGTTTGCGTTACCGTTACCTTGACCTTCGTCGCCCAGAAATGTTGGAAAATCTTAAACTTCGTGCTAAGGTGACCCACTCTATCCGCAACTACTTGGATGAGTTGGAGTTTATCGACGTGGAGACACCATTCCTTTCTAAGTCAACGCCAGAAGGGGCGCGTGACTACTTGGTGCCATCTCGTGTTAATAAAGGGCATTTCTATGCTCTTCCTCAAAGTCCACAAATCACGAAACAGCTCTTGATGAATGCTGGTTTTGACCGCTACTACCAAATCGTCAAATGTTTCCGTGATGAGGACTTGCGTGGTGACCGCCAGCCTGAGTTCACTCAGGTCGACTTGGAAACGTCTTTCCTTACTGAGCAAGAAATCCAAGATATCACAGAAGGTTTGATTGCGCGCGTCATGAAGGAAACAAAAGGCATTGAAGTCACTCTGCCTTTCCCTCGTATGAAATACGATGATGCGATGGCTCTTTACGGTTCTGACAAGCCAGATACCCGTTTTGACATGTTGCTTCAGGACTTGACAGAAGTGGTCAAAGGTGTAGACTTTAAAGTCTTTTCAGAAGCACCTGCTGTAAAAGCAATTGTAGTCAAAGGCGCTGCGGACAACTATTCACGTAAAGACATCGACAAGATGACAGAAGTAGCCAAACAATATGGTGCCAAAGGCCTTGCTTGGGTCAAGGTGGTTGATGGAGAATTAAACGGACCAGTTGCCAAGTTCTTGACAGGCATCCAAGCAGAATTGACAACAGCGCTTGCTCTTGAAGATAAGGACTTGGTTCTCTTTGTGGCGGATACGCTTGAGGTAGCAAATGCAACGCTTGGTGCCCTGCGTGGACGTATCGCCAAAGAGCTTGGTTTGATTGATAATGATAAGTTCAACTTCCTTTGGGTGGTTGACTGGCCAATGTTTGAATGGTCTGAAGAAGAAGGTCGTTACATGAGCGCCCACCATCCATTCACTCTTCCACAGGAAGAGACAGCTCACGAATTAGAAGGTGATTTGGCTAAGGTTCGTGCCATTGCTTACGATATCGTCTTGAACGGTTATGAGCTTGGTGGTGGTAGCCTCCGTATCAACCAAAAAGACCTTCAAGAACGCATGTTCAAGGCTCTTGGTTTCTCAGCTGAAGAAGCAAATGACCAGTTTGGCTTCCTTCTTGAAGCCATGGACTATGGTTTCCCACCACACGGTGGCTTGGCTATCGGGCTTGACCGATTTGTCATGTTGCTTGCAGGAGAAGAAAATATCCGTGAAGTCATTGCCTTCCCTAAGAACAACAAGGCAACTGACCCAATGACACAAGCTCCTTCAACAGTAGCTCTCAAACAACTAGAGGAACTCAGCTTACAAGTAGAAGAAGATGAAACAAGCAAAACGAATTAAGCGGTGGCGCTATTATCTGCGCCGCTTTGCTTATCAGATAAAAATTTTACGTGTCTTACAAAGTATCTCTCGGGAAAAATATGACGAGAAGATTTCAGCTTCTCTGGTATATGGTTTTCTATCAGCAGTAGCGGTCAATTTCTTTTTCCAACCAGGGCATGTGTATTCGAGTGGTGCGACAGGTCTGGCACAGATTATCTCTGCCTTGAGTAATCACTGGTTTGGTTTTCACATTCCGATTTCGCTGACCTTCTACGCCATTAATTTTCCTTTGATGGTCTTGGCTTGGTATCAGATTGGCCATAAGTTCACCGTCTTTACCTTTATCACGGTATCCATGAGTTCCTTCTTTATCCAGTTTGTCCCTGTGGCGACCTTGACGGAGGATCCTATTATCAATGCCCTTTTTGGGGGTGTTGTCATGGGCTTGGGGATTGGTTTTGCTCTTCGCAACAATATCTCCAGTGGTGGGACGGATATCGTCAGTCTGACCATTCGCAAGAAAACAGGTAAGAATGTCGGCAGTATTTCTTTCTTAGTAAATGGGACCATCATGCTGATAGCAGGTTTGACTTTTGGTTGGAAATACGCTCTTTACTCTATGATTACCATCTTTGTCTCTAGCCGTGTGACAGATGCGGTCTTTACCAAGCAAAAACGCATGCAGGCCATGATTGTGACCAATCATCCAGACAAGGTAATTGAAAAAATCCATAAAAAATTGCACCGCGGAGCAACCATGATCCACGATGCAGAAGGAACCTATAATCACGAGAGAAAGGCAGTTTTAATTACTGTCATTACACGTGCAGAGTTTAATGAATTTAAACAGATTATGACACAAGTGGATCCAGGCGCCTTTGTCTCTGTATCTGAGAATGTTCATATTCTGGGACGATTCGTTGAAACAGAAAATTAGTGATAAAAAAACCAGCGCGAACTGGTTTTTATTTTTCAATAATTTTGTGGGCGATTAACTGACGGTAGCAGATTTGTCTATTTTCTTTAGAATCATTGATGATGCAGAGAATAGTTTCTAAAGAAGTGCGTCCGAGGGCTAGGCTATTGATATCTATATAGGCTGCTAAATTGAGCTTGGGATTGACTGAGTCAAAGCTGAGAACAGGGACATCCAGTTGGTGCTTAGCGATGTAGTCACAGACCCCTTCAGCTAGGAGGCTATCGGTTGTGATGATGGCATCAATTTGTGGATCGTGCTTGAATAATCGCTTGCTAAATTTATAGCCCTTTTCTTCCAGAAACTCGTCTGCAAAGTAGATGCGATTGGTGTCAGTGGTAAGTTTGTAATGTTTAAGCGCCTGTTCATAGCCTGTTAAACGGTCTTTGGTCACGAAGAGCTTTTTACTTCCTCCGATAAAGGCAATGCGTTTGCAGCCTTTTTTGATGAAATATTCGGTTGCATCAAAACCAGCTTGAACATTATCGTTGTCGACAAGTGGGATGAAAGGAGATAGAGATTTACCTAAGATAAGGAAGGGGAACTGTTCTTCTGCTACGAGTTTTACGAGAGGGTCTTCTTCTTGGGCATAGAGAAAGATTAGCCCATCTACACGCTTGCCGTAGACCATTTGTGAAATAGCGTTGAGACGCTCCTTCTCATCTTTTCCTGTTGCTATCTGAATGGCATAGTGATTTTCAGATGCGACTTGAGAGATGCCGCGTAGAACCGATGGAAAGAAAGGATTCTGGTAGAAGGCATCTGAGTCATCAGGAAGAACTAAGCCGATAACTTGCGTATAACTGCTTACCAAGCTACGAGCGTTGAGGTTGGGGTGGTAATTGAGCTCCTTCATAGCCTTGCGAACGCGTTTTTTTGTTTCGTCGCTAATGGTTGATTTGTTTTGAATAACACGGGTTACGGTTGAAGGCGAAACACCAGCAGCCTTGGCCACGTCTTTAATCGTAACGGGCATAAAAATCTCCTATTTATGGTAATCTGGATCACGGAAATGCGTTTTATAAAAGATAGTGACCAGATACAGAACAAAAAGAATGTTTTGTACAGTAATCAGGGTTGTCATATTTTGGCCAAATAAGCCCAAAATAAGTGTAATCAGAGTTGGTAATCCTAAACAGTTCAAGATAAAATGGTAGCACTCTTTAAAGGTCCTAAATGAAAAGAGGCGTGATTTCTTAGTGATATAAAGGAGAAGACTCGCTCCTAGAGAGACAATAAAGAAATTCAAACCAAAGAGGAAACTCGCACCGAGAACTAGGAAGAGACTGATATAGACACGATTCTGCTGGTACCAGTCTTTAGAAATTGCTTGGGTCAAGCTGTCTTTGCTTTTGAAACTCTCAGTCTGAATGGCTCGGTAAGAGATGCGGGTCAGTTCCTTACTTTCCTTGCTGATGACTAGCTCATTCGTATCGAAATGCAGTTGCAAGTCCTTAGGTAATTCCTTGCTTTGACTTGGACCGATTAAAAGAGAAGGGGCTTGACTAGCTGTTCCTGTATAAGTTAATTTACCATCAACAATTGCAGCATGCTCAGAGAGATCCTGGACAACCTCATCTGTCAATGGTTCATAGACATTATCGATAAAGGTTTCTAGCGGATAAGTCTCCTGAGAGCTGTTTTGAATGGCAATGGGTACCATAGACAAGCTGATAAGGAAGATACTGGTAAAGAGAAGTTGAAACCAGTTGAGTCCGAAACGTTTGGACAGGGGCTTACGAAATCCCCAAATACTTGAAAAATAGGAAAATGGATATGGAAGCATAGGTATCTTTCTAAAAGGTGTTTTCTATATGAGTATTATTATATAGAGAAATGCGCTTTATTTCAAGTCTAGGAGAAAAATTGCTTGTCACTAGGATATTTTTATAGTCACAAGCTCCAAAATGAAAAAGGGTGGCGGGGATATATTATCCCTTGTCGCCACCACTTGTAAGTCCTGAAACAAAGTTCTTTTGTAGGAAGAAGAAGAGAATACAGATTGGAAGGGCGATGAGGATAGCACCTGCTGAGAAGTAGGCGATCTTCATGTTTTTCACATTGCTAACGAAGGTTTGGAGACCTACGGCAACAGTAAAGTATTCTTTCTCACGAAGCAAGAAACTAGAGAGGATGTAGTCCCCGAAAGGTCCCATGAAGGCCCAGAGAGCTTGTACAGCAACCATTGGGCGAACAAGTGGAAGAACAATTTGCCAGAAGCGGCGGAAGTGTCCTGCACCGTCTAGTTTTGCAGATTCGTCTAGAGACATTGGCACTGTATCGAAGTAGCCTTTCATGAGCCAAGCATTCATCGGGATACCACCACCAACGTAGAGGAAGATGAGGAACCAGCTGTGGTTAAGGGCGTTCAACATAAGTGCCATAACGAAGAAGGCTGTCAAAGCGGCCATGGTTGGCACCATTTGGATAATCAAGAAGAAGACCAAACTTTGTTTACGAGCCAAGAAGTTGTAACGGCTGTAGGCATAACCAGCAAGGACGATGATACTTGTTTGCACAACCATGGTAATCAAGGCGATAATCAAAGTGTTGAGGTACCAAGTACCGTACAAGGTTTCAGTGAAGAGGCCTTTAAAGTTATCAAAATTGAGGTCGATATTAGTATCTAGTTTAAAGGCTGAGACGTTACCTGCTTTAAAGGCTGACATGATGGTAATCAAAAGTGGATAGATAATCACGATTGATAGGCCAATTAAGTAGAGGTAAGTAAGGGTTTGAGTCAGTCTACGTTTGAGTTTAATTGAGTTATTCATCTTAGACGTCCTCCATATCAAATGCGTGTAGTTTCTTGAATGCAATCATAGAGATTGAGATGACAATGATAGAGATAATCAAGGTAACAGCTGCCGCCATTGAGTATTGAGGAGATGTACCTGTTGTCAAACGGTAGATCCATGAGATCAAGATATCGGTTGAACCAGCTCCACCTCCGACACTACCAGGTCCTCCACCATTGAAGAGGTACATGATAGAGAAGTTGTTAAAGTTGAAGGTGTATTGGCTAATCAAAGTAGGTGCCGCAACGGCCAAGATCATTGGGAAAGTGATGTTGCGGAATTTTTGCCAAGCATTGGCACCGTCAATATAAGCTGCTTCGTAAAGGTCGTTAGGGATAGATTGTAAAATACCTAAAGTCAAAACGTAGATGTATGGGAATCCAAGCCAACCTTGCATCATAATCAAGGCAATTTTTGTCCAAGTTGGATCTGTTTTCCAAGGAATAAGAGCACCATCAAGGAAAGGAAGGAATTTAGCAAAGATTGGCAAGACTTGAGTGTTGATAGCACCGACACTATCATTAAACATATTTGAGAATGTCAAGATAGTGATGAAGGCTGGGACAGCCCAAGGAAGAAGGAAAATAACACCAAAGATACGTTTTCCTTTGATAAATGGTTGGTTAGCAATGATAGCTGTGAAGATACCGATTACGATTTGTAAAGTTGAGGCAGCCAAAGCCCAGATGATGGTCCAAGAAAGAACGGAACCGAAGGCAGAACGGAAGGTACTCAAACTCCAGATGTTCGTAAAGTTCGTCAAACCAACCCAGTCCAACAATTTGTTTGGTGGCAAGTGTTGGAAGTCGTAGTTGGTAAAGGCAATCATCAAGGTTACGATAACTGGGAAGATGATTGCAAAGGTCATAGCAATGTAAGAAGGAATAATCAAGAGGTAAGGGAAACCATTTTCATAGATTCCTTTGATCATTTCTTTAAAGGTAAGTGCTACTGGAATACCATTATTAATGTGTTTGGCAGTTTTATGTGCATCTTTGATATTTGCTAAATAAAAGAGTACATAAACAACTACAAAGATTAAATGGAAGGCACCGCGAATCAGCATGAAGAGGGAATTATCACGACCTGGCTTGTCACCAAGAGTGATGAGGTTGCTCAATTCAGGGGCTGCAAGTGCTAGGAAATAAAGGACAAATACGATGGTTACACCAAGGAAGATAAAACCTTTGGCTTTTTGTTTATTGTAAATCTGTCCTAACCCAGGAATGATAGACAGCAGGGCTGCTTTACTAGGTTGTTGCTTTTCCATAATAACTCCTTTCATAGGATACTGGTTTCTAGATAAAACCTAAACTATTTGTGTTTTTGTTGATAAATTCAAAGGGGGATTTGATTTCCACCCCCCTTGAACAAATTTCTTATTCACCAAATTTTTGTTTGATTGTTTCTTTGATCAATGTTACAGCATCGTTTGCAGCTGTCTTAGCATCTTTCTTACCGCTTACAGCTTCAAACAACATTGTTTTAGCTGGGTCCCAAACAGCTGACATTTGAGAGATGTTTGGCATTGGTTGAGCGTTCTTGAACTGTTTGATAACAGCTGTTGTCAACTCATCGTTTTTACCTTCAGCGTATGAACGAGCTTCAGTGTTAGCTGGGATTTCATTAGTTTTATCGTAGAAGGCTTTTTGTTGTTCAGTTGAAACAAGGAAGTCTACAAATTTTTGAGCAGCTTCAAGGTTCTTAGTGCTTGATGGGATGATCCAAGCTTTACCACCACCAAATGCTGCGTAGTCTTTTCCGTTTGGAAGAGTTGGGATAGTTGCAACACCGTAGTTTACTTTAGCGTCTTTGAAGGCTTGAGCTTTCCAAGGTCCATCGATGATAGCAGCTGTTTTACCTTCTTGGAATTGAGTTTGGATTAGGTTTCCAGCTCCTTCAGTATCTTGCATACCTTTAGGCCATTTTTCATACCAAGTTTTAGCGTATTCTACACCTTTGATAGCGCCGTCGTTTGCAAGACCGATGTCTTTAGCGTCTTTACCGTTTTGTCCGAATACGTAACCGCCGTTACCAGCAAGAAGTCCGTATGCAAAGTAGAAGTTTGTCCAGTCAGCTAGGAAAGCAGAAGTTTTCCCATCTTCTCCAGCGAATGCGTATTTGCTATCTTTAGCAAGGTTTTCCAAGTCAGCAAATGTTTTTGGAGCTTCTTTTACCAAGTCTTTGTTGTAGTACATAACAAGTGACTCGATAACGGCAGGAGCACCGTAAACTTTACCGTCAGCAGCTGTTACAAGAGATTTAGTTTTATCATCTGTTTTAGCACCGTCGCTCAATTTCACTTCTGAAAGTTGTCCGTCAGTACCAAGGCTACCTACACGGTCGTATGGAGCCATCATAACGTCAGGAGCTTGACCTGATTGGTTGTCAAGAGAAAGTTTGTCAAGCCCACCCATTTGGTCACCAGATTTGATGTTAACTGTTGTTCCTGATTGTTCTTTATAAGCTTTAGCTACTGTTTCAGCATAAGCTTTGTATTGGTCCTCAACGTAAAGAGTGATTTCTTTCGCTTCAGATGAACCAGAATCAGCAGGTTTATCAGCAGTTTTGCTTCCGCAAGCTACCAAAAGCAAGCTAGCAAGTGTAGCAGTTCCAAGCACAGCAGTGCTCTTCATGAATTTAGATGACATAGTGTATTCCTCCTAAAGAATAACAAATTTTATAATGAGGAAACGCAAACGTTTTCCTTTATGAGCTTAGTATAGCACAAATAGAAAACGGTTGCAAGTGTTTTTGTCAAAAATTTTAAAAAATTTTTAAGCTTGATTTGATAGCATGATTTTGCTTTTTAATAGAAGAAAAGTGTGAAATAGATAAGAATACAGTATTTTTAATAAAAAATAGATGGAATCTGTCTAAAGAGGGAAATCAGGAGGGGTACCTCCCTGTTTCTAATCCCTATCTATTTTCTATAGACCTTTGTGTCTTTTTGCATATAAATCCAAGCTTCCTGAAGGAGGATTTGCACCTTGTAGACTGTTCTGTGAGAGTCAAATTTTAGGATTAGATAGTTTTCAGTTATCTTTGCTAAAATGGGTTAGTCTCCTTAAAAATAATCAAAAAAGTTTTTTAAAAACGCTTGCAATTATGCTTGAAAAGGAGTATACTTATAAGTAGCGCAAACGTTTGCGTCTGCAAAAATACGCAACGTTCCATTAATTTTAACACATGAGGTGCTATTATGAAAAAACGTCAAAGTGGTGTGTTGATGCACATCTCTTCTCTCCCAGGAGCCTACGGGATCGGATCATTTGGTCAAAGTGCTTACGACTTCGTTGATTTCTTGGTCCGTACAAAACAACGTTACTGGCAAATCCTTCCATTAGGAACAACTAGTTACGGAGATTCTCCTTACCAGTCTTTCTCAGCCTTCGCAGGAAACACTCATTTTATCGATTTGGATATCTTGGTGGAGCAAGGTTTATTGGAAGCAAGTGACTTTGAAGGAGTTGACTTTGGTAGCGATGCGTCTGAAGTTGATTATGCGAAAATCTACTATGTACGTCGTCCTCTTTTAGAAAAAGCGGTAAAACGTTTCTTGGAAGTAGGAGATGTTAAAGATTTTGAGAAATTTGCTCAAGACAACCAATCATGGCTTGAACTCTTTGCAGAGTATATGGCTATCAAAGAGCATTTTGACAATCTTGCTTGGACTGAATGGCCAGATGCAGATGCTCGTGCTCGTAAAGCTTCAGCACTTGAAAGCTATCGTGAGCAATTAGCAGACAAGTTGGTTTACCACCGTGTGACTCAATACTTCTTCTTCCAACAATGGTTGAAATTGAAAGCTTATGCTAACGACAACCACATTGAAATCGTTGGGGACATGCCAATCTACGTAGCGGAAGATTCAAGCGATATGTGGGCAAATCCACATCTCTTCAAGACAGATGTCAACGGTAAGGCGACTTGCATCGCAGGATGCCCACCAGATGAATTTTCTGCAACTGGTCAGCTTTGGGGTAACCCAATCTATGACTGGGAAGCAATGGATAAAGACGGCTACAAATGGTGGATTGAACGCTTGCGTGAAAGCTTCAAAATCTACGATATCGTTCGTATCGACCACTTCCGTGGTTTCGAATCTTACTGGGAAATCCCTGTTGGTTCCGATACAGCAGCACCTGGTGAGTGGGTCAAAGGTCCAGGCTACAAGCTTTTTGCAGCCGTTAAAGAAGAACTTGGTGAGCTAAATATCATTGCTGAAGACCTTGGCTTCATGACTGATGAAGTTATTGAGTTGCGTGAACGTACTGGCTTCCCAGGAATGAAGATTCTTCAATTTGCCTTCAACCCAGAAGACGAAAGCATCGATAGCCCACACTTGGCACCTGCTAACTCTGTTATGTACACAGGAACACACGATAACAATACGGTCCTTGGTTGGTACCGTAATGAGATCGACGATCCAACTCGTGAATACATGGCTCGCTACACGAACCGTAAAGAGTATGAAACAGTTCCACACGCTATGCTTCGCACAGTCTTTTCATCAGTTAGCTTCATGGCAATTGCAACTATGCAAGATTTGCTAGAATTGGATGAGACAGCTCGTATGAACTTCCCATCTACCCTTGGTGGAAACTGGTCTTGGCGTATGACTGAGGAACAATTGACACCAGCTGTCGAGGAAGGTTTGCTTGACTTGACAACAATCTATCGCCGAATCAATGAAAATTTGGTAGAATTAAAGAAATAATACAATATCAGGAGACACCTTAAACATGTTATCACTACAAGAATTTGTACAAAATCGTTACAATAAAACCATTGCAGAATGTAGCAATGAAGAGCTTTACCTTGCTCTTCTTAACTACAGCAAGCTTGCAAGTAGCCAAAAACCAGTTAACACTGGTAAAAAGAAAGTTTACTACATCTCGGCTGAGTTCTTGATTGGTAAACTCTTGTCAAACAACTTGATCAACCTTGGTCTTTATGACGATGTCAAAAAAGAACTTGCTGCTGCAGGTAAAGACTTGATCGAAGTTGAAGAAGTTGAATTGGAACCATCTCTTGGTAATGGTGGTTTGGGACGTTTGGCTGCCTGCTTTATCGACTCAATTGCGACTCTTGGTTTGAATGGTGACGGTGTTGGTCTGAACTACCACTTTGGTCTTTTCCAACAAGTTCTTAAAAATAACCAACAAGAAACAATTCCAAATGCATGGTTGACAGAGCAAAACTGGTTGGTTCGCTCAAGTCGTAGCTACCAAGTACCATTTGCAGACTTTACTTTGACATCAACTCTTTATGATATTGATGTTCCTGGTTACAAGACAGAAACGAAGAACCGCTTGCGTTTGTTTGACTTGGATTCAGTTGATTCTTCTATTATTAAAGACGGTATCAGCTTTGACAAGACAGATATCGCTCGCAACTTGACTCTCTTCCTTTACCCAGATGATAGTGACCGTCAAGGTGAATTGCTCCGTATCTTCCAACAATACTTCATGGTTTCAAACGGTGCGCAATTGATCATCGACGAAGCAATCGAAAAAGGAAGCAACTTGCATGACCTTGCTGACTACGCAGTTGTACAAATCAACGACACTCACCCATCAATGGTGATTCCTGAATTGATCCGTCTTTTGACTGCACGTGGTATCGAGCTTGACGAAGCAATCTCAATCGTTCGTAGCATGACTGCCTACACTAACCACACAATCCTTGCTGAAGCCCTTGAAAAATGGCCTCTTGAATTCTTGCAAGAAGTGGTTCCTCACTTGGTACCAATCATCGAAGAATTGGACCGTCGTGTGAAGGCAGAGTACAAAGATCCAGCTGTTCAAATCATCGATGAGAGCGGACGTGTTCACATGGCTCACATGGATATCCACTACGGATACAGCGTTAACGGGGTTGCGGCACTTCACACTGAAATCTTGAAAAATTCTGAGTTGAAAGCTTTCTACGACCTTTACCCAGAAAAATTCAACAACAAAACAAACGGTATCACTTTCCGTCGTTGGCTCATGCATGCTAACCCAAGATTGTCTCACTACTTGGATGAGATTCTTGGAGACGGTTGGCACCATGAAGCAGATGAGCTTGAAAAACTTTTGTCTTATGAAGACAAAGCAGCTGTCAAAGAAAAATTGGAAAGCATCAAGGCTCACAACAAACGTAAATTGGCTCGTCACTTGAAAGAACACCAAGGTGTGGAAATCAATCCAAACTCTATCTTTGATATCCAAATCAAACGTCTTCACGAGTACAAACGCCAACAAATGAACGCTTTGTACGTCATCCACAAATACCTTGACATCAAAGCTGGTAACATCCCTGCTCGCCCAATCACAATCTTCTTTGGTGGTAAAGCAGCTCCAGCCTACACAATCGCTCAAGACATCATCCACTTGATTCTTTGCATGTCAGAAGTTATTGCTAACGATCCAGCAGTAGCTCCACACTTGCAAGTAGTTATGGTTGAAAACTACAACGTTACTGCAGCAAGCTTCCTTATCCCGGCATGTGATATTTCAGAACAAATCTCACTTGCTTCTAAAGAAGCTTCAGGTACTGGTAACATGAAATTCATGTTGAACGGAGCTTTGACTCTTGGTACTATGGACGGTGCTAACGTGGAAATTGCTGAGTTGGTTGGAGATGAAAACATCTACATCTTCGGTGAAGATTCAGAAACTGTTATCGACCTTTACGCAAAAGCAGCTTACAAATCAAGCGAATTCTACGCTCGTAAAGCTATCAAACCATTGGTTGACTTCATCGTTAGCGATGCAGTTCTTGCAGCTGGAAATAAAGAGCGCTTGGAACGTCTTTACAATGAATTGATCAACAAAGACTGGTTCATGACTCTTCTTGATTTGGAAGACTACATCAACGTCAAAGAGCAAATGTTGGCTGACTACGAAGACCGTGACGCATGGTTGGATAAAGTTATCGTTAACATTTCTAAAGCAGGATTCTTCTCATCTGACCGTACAATTGCTCAGTATAACGAAGATATCTGGCACTTGAACTAATACTCTTCGAAAATCTCTTCAAACCACGTCAGCGTTATCTGCAACCTCAAAGCAGTGCTTTGAGCAACCTGCGGCTAGCTTCCTAGTTTGCTCTTTGATTTTCATTGAGTATAAGATACAAATTCATACTAACACATTTTGTAAAAAAGCGAGTTTCAATTGAAATTCGCTTTTTTAATGATGTAGATTTGAGTCAATCTTGTCTTAAAAAGATAGAAATCATAGATACAGTGAAGGCTTAGAAATACTGCTTTTTACTCTTTTTCAACCTCATATACCTTGTATTCGCTTACACAAAGTATTATAATATGATTGTAGGAAAGAAGGTGTTTTTATGTGGAAAAAATATTTTTCAAAATATAAATGGACTGATTTATTTTGGATACTATTTGTGATTTTGACATGCCTCTATATAGGTAACCATGATTTGTTCCCTCTCAATCATCAAGAAATCTCGATTCGAGGGAGTTTCTGGGGATTTGTACTTGCCTTATTTCACTTGCTATTTATTGATAAGTTTGTAATTTCGAATCGAAAATAAAGATTAGAACTACGCTTGACTGCCCACTTTTATGATTGATTTTTGGAGGAAGATTTTGTCTCTATTATTTATTATTTTAAATTTGTTTATCTTGTACAAGATCTATTCTTTGAGGCGTGAGAAATCGAAATACTTGATTTATACGGCTTATATCATATTTGGGGTAAATGTAGTATATGGTATTCAATGGTTATTAAAAGAATTGGTTTCAACTATTTCCCCTTAATGTGTATGGAAACTATAACAAAACGCATAAGATTAAGGTTTTTGAGTACTGACCCCAAAAAGTTGGACAAATAATTATTGCAAGGATTTAGTTCTGTATTGCACAGGACTGAGTCCTTTTAGTTTTACCTTAATTCGTTTATTGTTGTAGTAATCAATATAGTCTACAATGGCTTGTTCCAATTGCTTAAGCGACTGAAACGACTTCTCATAACCGTAAAACATTTCCGATTTCAAAATCCCAAAGAAGGACTCCATCATACCGTTGTCTGGGCTGTTACCCTTACGTGACATGGATGCTTGAATTCCCTTACCCTCAAGAAACTGATGATAAGAATCGTGTTGGTATTGCCAGCCTTGGTCACTATGGAGAAAGGTATTCTCGTAGCGTTTCTCTGTGAATGCCTGTTCCAACATTGCTTTTGCTTGTTCTAAGTTGGGTGAAGTTGAAAGATTATAGGCGATAATTTCGCTATTAAAGCCATCTAAAACTGGTGATAAGTAAAGCTTTTGAGTACTTGCTGGAATGGCAAATTCTGTCACATCTGTGTAGCACTTTTCCATTACTTTAGAGCCTTCAAATTGACGTTGAATGAGATTCTCTGCCTTCTTGCCAACATCTCCTTTATGAGAAGAATATTTTCGTTTCTGTCGCATTTTAGCTTGTAAATTGAGTACTTTCATCAAGCGTTGAACTCTTTTCTGGTTTACCATATAACCACGATTTCTTAGTTCTAAATGAACCCGACGATAACCATAATTTCCCTTGTGTTCGATAAAAATGAATTGAATTTCAGCTTTAAGCTCTCGGTCCTTATCTGGTTTATCTAGCTGTTTCAAGTGATAGTAGTAGGTCGAACGAGCTAGTTTAATGACTTTTAGAAGAATATCTAACGAAAACTCAGTCATTAATTCTTGAACAATTTCTGTCTTTCTTCTTTCTCTTTTTCCTCCTTCAATCGGAGTTCTCTTAACTTTTTTAGGAT